>JAZRFX010000280.1:0-1613 GCA_045643845.1 Clostridia bacterium
GTTTCCAATATGAAGAAGGCTATTGCAGACATTCTTCTTGAGGAAGGTTACATCAAAAGCTACGAGATCATAGATGACGGAAAGCAGGGCATGATTCACATTACCCTCAAGTACGGCGCAAATAAAGAAAAGGTTATTTCAGGTCTTCAGAGAGTTTCTAAGCCCGGCCTCAGAGTATATGCAGGTCGCGAGGAGCTCCCCAGAGTTCTTAAAGGCCTTGGTATTGCAATTGTATCCACATCAAAGGGTATCATGACAGACAAGAAAGCAAGAGCCGAAAAAATCGGCGGCGAAGTGCTTGCATTTGTTTGGTAATTATTTTTGAATTTAGGTGGTGAAAAAATGTCTAGAATAGGTAGAATGCCTATCACCGTTCCCGCCGGCGTAACCGTAACTGTTGAAGAAGGTAACTTTGTAACAGTTAAAGGACCCAAGGGTGAGCTTAAGAAACAGCTTCACGGTGATATGATTATAAAGCAGGAGGGCGGCGTTATCGAAGTAGTACGCCCCAGCGAAATCAAAAAGCATAAAGCTCTTCACGGCCTTACCAGAACACTTCTCAACAATATGATTGTTGGTGTTACTGAGGGCTTCAAGAAAGAACTTGAAATCAACGGCGTTGGTTACAGAGCTCAGATGCAGGGTAAGACACTTGTTATGAACCTCGGATATTCTCACAACGTTGAGATGAATGCTCCCGAAGGTGTAACAATCGAAGTTCCCAATCCTAACTCTGTCATTATTTCAGGTGCTGACAACCAGGTGGTTGGTCAGTTCGCAGCTGAAGTAAGAGAAAAGCGTCCGCCGGAACCTTACAAGGGTAAAGGTATCAAATACATTAACGAGCGTATCATCCGTAAGGAAGGTAAAGCTGGTAAGAAGTAAGAGAGGAGATAAAGCGATATGGTTAGCAAGACTAACAGCAATAAGGCAAGACTTAAGAGACACGGCCGCATCCGTAACTACATCAGCGGAACAGCAAGCCGTCCCCGTCTTAATGTTTTCAGAAGCCTTAAGAACATTTACGCACAGATCATTGATGATGAAAAGGGCGTAACACTTGTATCCGCTTCAAGTCTCGAACTTAAAGAAACTTACGGCGGTAACAAAGATGCAGCAAAAGAAGTTGGCAAATTGGTAGCTCAGAAAGCTATCGCGGCAGGTATTTCCGAAGTGGTTTTCGACCGTGGCGGTTATATCTATCACGGTAGAGTTGCTAATCTTGCAGAAGGCGCTCGTGAGGGCGGCCTTAAGTTCTAAGAGAAGGAGGGAGACTTATGTCAGAGCGTATTGACGCATCAACACTTGATATTAAAGAAAAGGTTGTTCATATCAGCCGTGTAGCAAAGGTTGTTAAAGGTGGTCGTACATCCCGTTTCAGCGCTCTTGTTGTTGTAGGTGACGAAAACGGCAAGGTTGGTTACGGTCTTGGTAAGGCAGCTGAAGTTCCCGATGCTATCAGAAAGGGTATCGAAGACGCTAAGAAGAACATGGTTTCTGTTCCTTTGGTGGATTCAACAATTCCCCACGAAATCACAGGCGAGTTCGGCGCAGGAAGAGTTCTCCTTATGCCGGCTAAAGAAGGTACAGGTATCATCGCAGGCGGTGCTGTT
>JAZRFX010000281.1:0-8933 GCA_045643845.1 Clostridia bacterium
AAACAGAAATAATCTCATCTCGGAGCTCAATAGTCATATCTTCTGCTTTAAGCTCTACATGAAGCTCGTAGTTATCGACCTCATTTTCTGCCCAGAATTCACCGCTGAAATTGTTAACAAGTCCGGGAAGCATACCGCAAAGTTCCTCTGCCAAAAGGCGAAGTCTTAACGCTTTTTTATCCTCAAGACCATTGTATGCTGTTACCTTTTCTACCTCGCTAAGTACGTTTTCAAGGCAGGTTAAATCTTCGTTTAATTTACAAATATTTGATTTCAATTAATTTTCCTCCTAACTTAGTGAGATGACAAGAGTAAGTACATTTTTATCATCCGTGTATTCATATTCCATACTTTCCGTCATTTTACGAACCATAAATATTCCAAGACCGCCGATTTCTCTCTCTTCAGCAGAAAGAGTCACATCAGGCTCTGCTGTTTCCAAAGGATTGTACGGAATACCATTGTCAGTAAACGAAATATGGAGTTTTCCATTTTCTATACTGTAAGAAATGCTGACAAGTGTTGCCTTACTGTAATTTACTATGTTTGTATAGATTTCATCAAACACTATGTTGATTTTGTTTGCAATTTTCGGCATAATTTCAAGCTTTTTAGAAAGCAAATCCGCAAATGCACCGACTACCTCGTGGGAATTGCCGTCAGGCACAACCGAGATGCTCTCATCACCCAATATTGCATCAAAATCAAGTGCAAGCATTGTGATATCGTCAAACTGCGGAGCCGTACCTACGAATTTATCAACATCTTCTTTTATAAGCTTGCAAAGGCTTTCAGGCTCTGTTTTGTCAAGTGAATTCACAAAATCAAGAAGTCGCTGTTCGCCGTAAAGCTCGGTGTTGTTATCAGTTGCTTCCGTAACACCGTCTGTGTATAGATAAATTTTATCCCCAGGCATAAGTTGAAGCTCGTTTTTGCGATATTTGATACCTTCCATACCTGCAAGGAGCATTCCGCTTCTCGCCTTCATATACTCAAACTTTTCGCCGTTTCTTTTGAACAGGGGCGGATTATGTCCTGCATTTGCAAACTTCATTACGCCTGTCTTTGTATCCAATACGCCAAGCCATGCGGTTACGAACATTCCTGCATCGTTATTTTCGCAGAGCTTTTCATTTGCAAGAGTAAATATTTCGTCAGGCTCAAGTCCTCTTTCCGCCAATTCCCTGATGACTGTTTTTGCTCTCATCATAAACATTGCGGCAGGAATACCTTTGCCCGATACATCCGCAACAAGGAAAGCAATTGTTGAATCACTGAGCATATAAAAGTCGTAAAAATCGCCGCCGACTTCTTTTGCAGTTATCATCTCGGCATAAAGCCTGAAGGAATTACTCTTCGGGAACGCTGTCGGGAGTGACGAGTACTGAATCTGCTTTGCAAATTCAAGTTCCTTATCAATTCTTGCAGCCGCCTGTTTGATATATCTTTTGAGTGTGCCGACCGTCTGGTTTATATCGTCGGAAAGCGATGCAAATTCTTCATTGGAGCGAACATCCACAGTCACATTCAGGTTTCCGTTTGTTATCTCGGCGAGGCCTTTGTTTATTTTCCTTAAGTTATCGATGATGATTCTCTTTATCAGGAAATAAATAAGGACAAACAAAGCGGCAAAGATGAGGATTTCCATAAATGTGTTTACATACACCGAAACCTCTTTCATAAACATCGCCTCTTGTTTTGGCATAGCACCAACGATGTAGTACCCTTCTACGAAGCGATATGAACAAAGATATTCTTCGCCGTATACCACTGATTCAAAAATTTCGCCCTCAGGAATAGCTCCAGGATCAAATGTTATACCGATCTTTTGAAGCTCCTCCCCTTCAAAGCCACTTTCATCCGTTACAAGATTGAAGTTTTCATCGCAAATTGCAACGAAGCCTTCGTTTCCTACATGGCGGTTTTTTGACACTGATTTTACATACTTGTCAATGTCAGCTCTGAACTGTGTACTATCATAACCGACCTGAATGAAGCCGCCGTCTGCCAGAGCAATGGCGCCGTATTTTCGGAAGGAAATATCATCGTAAGCGGTAGGCCTGTAATCCTGGATATACTGAGGCTCTTTGTTCTCTAAAAGCGCAGTTACAAACTCATTTGACTGCTGTCCGCTTGTCATATCATAGCCGACATACTCTTCCACATTGGAGTTCACAATAAAATGAGTTTCATCTATGATATTGACTTCAATGACATTGTATTTTTCCGCAAGGTGTGAAAGAGTTTCACCATTTAAGTATTCTTCTTTTATACTCTCGGTCTTTTCCAAAAGATTGGCGTTTGATTCGTCCAGGATATCCTGATAAACATCCGTAAGGCTCATTTTAATAGTCTTATTTGTGTTTGACTCGCTCATCCCCGTTTGCAATGCGGAGGAAAACGAGCTTGTAGCAATAAAGGCAATTACTATACAAATTAAAAGCCAGCTCTGGAATGTCTGTGAAATTTGCTTTTGTTCTTTTTTCAAAGCAACCTTTTCTTTGCCGATTAAAGACACTACAAAAACTGCAATTCCAACAGCCAATCCGTTTCCGATTACCATAGGAAGCGTGCATATCTTTACAAAATCAAATGCAGTTACTGCATCGTCCATATTGGTAAAGAATATCATCAGCATATGTAAAACTTCCGTAACCATACCTATGCCCAAGCCATAGAGCCAGGTTGGTTTCTTGTTGTCAAACATATACTTTCGGAGAATTGCCGCAATAAATCCTGCAAGGACTGTAGATACCGAGCAGGCTACTTGCGTATATGTTCCTGCAAGGTTGTAGAACACCGCCACAAAGCGATAAATACCGCCTATGAGTCCTGCAATAATTCCTGCAGGTGCACCAAAGATAAGACCTGCACAAAGGGGTGCGGCATCTCGAACATTCATTATAGTTCCGTCGCCTATATCAAATCCGCCGAAAGTGGTTGTTGCGAAAATCGCCATAAATCCGAAAAGAACACCTAAAATAAATTGCTTTACTTTATAAGGCGTTTTTGAAAACGCTGTTTTTTTGTCAAGTATGTAGAGAAGAATGGCAAGAAGTGCATTGTATGATGCAGACATTATTAAATGTAGTGCCATATTTTCATCTCCTTATCAAAAATCTTTTCGTTCTTATTCGATAGTAAGAATATCAAGGAAGCCTGTAATATCAAAAACCTCCATAATGCTGTCGTTGACGCCTGTAAGCTTCATACTGCCCTGTGCATTCATTGCCTTCTGAGCTTTTAAAATCACTCTGAGGCCTGCGGATGAAACATACTCAAGATTTGTAAAGTCAAAAGTCAGCTCCTTAAGACCTGCAAGAACGCTATCGAGCTCGTTTTCAAGTTCAGGTGCTGTCTGTGTATCAAGTCTGCCTGATACGATGAGTGTTGCTGCTTCGTTGTTGATTTTCTTTTCAATAGTCATTTTTAAAATCTCCTTTTAAATAATTTACTGTTTCCACGATTCTATTGGCTCGTAGAGGAATGATAATTCCGCCATCGGAGTTTCAAGGCTCTCCGCAAGCCTTTTTACAGCTTTTCTTATATCAAGTGAAAAATCAAGATACCAGTCAATGGTTTCCAGGATGTATTTTCGCTTGAATTCCTCGTCAGTAACGACTGCACACTGCAAATTATGCAATCTGTCCGCCGCCTTTACTGCAAAAGCGATGGGGTTTTCCTTTATGGCATTTATATATTCTGCCATATCGTATCCCTTTTTCTTGGTCAGCAGGATTACAGCCTCAAGGATATCTTTGTTCCCGTATTTTAGAATTTCTTCTTCGGTTGCATCTGTATCCTCAATTAAATCGTGAAAGAGTGCCGCTATCTGATAGTTTTCATCAAGCCCCTCGCTCTTTACAATTTCCGCAACCGCTATCGGGTGGGTTATATAATCATCTCCCCCGATACGCTTCTGACCTTTATGCTTTTCTTTTGCAAATTCCAAAGCGACTTGTACGCTATCGGTCATCAGCATTCCTCCTTTTGACGAAGCAGGTGTTTTGCCTGCCTTTCAGCTTTTTCCTTTGTTCCCAAAGATATCTTCAAGAACTTTGCGATTTTATCAAAATCGTAGTTTTTATTCAGAAGCTCCGCACGACACAAGAAGCGAAGTGCAACGCTTGATGAAACAATGTCAAGGTCCGCCGCTGAGAGTGCTTTATTTGCAAGCTTCATTGCAAGGTCGTAGTTTTCTTTTATCATTATTTCAATATCGCCAAGCTTTGTTATGCCTAAAAATGCAAGCTGCGGAATATAGCTTTCAGGGTCAATATCTTTGATTTCGGCACCTGAAATAGCTGCTATTTCGTTTATTATGCTTTGCATTCTTTGATTGTGATGGACATATTCGTTAAGCGAAATCATATTGATTGATACATCGTCTGCATCGTCGGTTATAATGCGCCGTCTTATATCCTCAGTATATCCCACCATATTATCACGAGCTCGTACAAATTCATCATCCGCAAGTTCGAGTAGTCCTGCAAGACGGGCAAATTGTCTTCTTATTTCTCTTGGAACACCAAAATCACTCTTATAGCCAATATCGTGATGAATTGCTGACCACGCGTGCTGAAGGATGGTCCTTATCTGAATTTCAAACTTCTTTCCGCAAATTTCGTCGGGCCACTTATCTCCAAAAGGAAGCGAGCATATGTAATGAAGCGATAAATATCCAAACGCATCCTCTTTGATAAGCGCTCTTTTATCGGAAGAATTTTCCCAGTCCACAACAAACCTTTCTTCCACCTTTTGACCTATCTGGTCAATTTCATCGGAAAGGAAGCAAACAACACGGCAACCGAGAATATCGGTAATATCTTCAAGGGTGTTATATCCGTCGCCCTTTCTTTCAAGCTTTCCTGCAAGGCTTTTCTCCTCTTTGACACGATGCTCTACGGCAAGGACGGTAAGCCCAAGTTCCTTTACAATATCCGAAAGCATTGTATGTACCGTGTCGCCTAATGCTACAAAGTCATTCCTTTGTTTTCTGTAATCCTCTAAAATCAATCTGCATTTTAAATTCATAATATTTCCTCCTTATAACAAGCCAAACATTAACCTGAACAAATCGTATATCGCACCACCCAAGGCTCCTGTTAAAAGAACCATAAACAAATAAACAAACATACTCATTTTGCTTATTTCGTTATGCTCCATAGTAAAATAGAAATTGTAGTGCGCCTTCATATTGGAATCGCGCTCCTCTATCCACTGATATGTGATTGCGTCGGAGCAGTCATAACCCACGGGTGCATAACCGCGGTTCAGTTCCGCTTCAAGCCTTCTTATGCGGTAACAGGTTGAGTCATTCATTTCGTACTCATCCCCGATAGAAATTGTAACCAGAGCCTTTCTTATTCGTTGCTCGTGCAAATCTTCAATTTCGTTAATTTCGGGCGGCAGAAGGCGTGCCTCATTGATTCTTATTGAATATCCGTATTTTTCAGAAATTATAGGACTTTGAATCAATGAATTTATTTTATCGAACATACTGCCCACATCCATTGTCGGGGCAAAAATTTTATCCAATGTTTTGTGCGGAATTCTGAAAATCATATACGCTTCATCTGATGTTATGCATTCCTTGATAAATTCAAAATCCACTGTAATAACAGTTCCGTAGGAAACCTTTTTTATCGTTGTAAAAGCATTTGTAAGATTTATAAGACTTACAGTTCTGTTATCATAACGAAGCTCTGAAGTATATTTGGTTTTTTCAGAATCAACCTTGCCATTGGTGTTAAACAGTGCCCGCAGCGCTGAAGCATCAGAAAGCATATATGATAAATCGGTAATTTCGTTTTTTTCTATTTCGAAAGGAACAAAAAAGTTGACTTCGTTTGCTTCTTTTGCACCATATACACGAACGCTTATATCAACATAACTTTTGCCTTTCGGGTTTATCCACTCATTTAAGTAGATTGTGCTTCTGTCATCACCGTCAATCCATAGTGCCCAGCCGTCATCGGCAAATCTTCTTTTTTTACTTCCCACGCTTTATTTCATCCCCTTAATTTTTCGTTTATTTTCATACATTGCATCATCTGCTTTGTTGAATACATCTATAAAGTTTGTGTCTTTTTCAGAATCATATCTTCCAAAGCCTTTCGCAATGCTTACAGGAATGGACTCTTTATCTGTATCCACAGACTTGCTAAGACATTCTTCATCGAAAATTTTAAGGAGCGCATCCTTCTCGTCAAGATCTCTGTTTTGCAGGATAACTAAAAATTCATCTCCGCCAATTCTGAAAACAGGGCTTCTTTTGAATATATCCGATATAAGTCGTGCCGCACTTACAATAAGCTTATTGCCTACATCGTGACCGTATCTGTCATTCGTTTCTTTAAGATAGTTGATATCAAAAACCAAAACACCAAAATCGATTTCTTCTGTTTCAATCTCTTTATCAAAATCTGTTATCCAAGCCCAATAGGAGTTCGTGTTTCTAAGTCCGGTAAGTGAATCACGATAGGCTAAGAGATGCTGCAATCTTTCATGTTCTTTAAGATGAAGTGCCATATTCTCAAATGCAGTACTGAGTAGCTTTATTTCATGCGTGTCGCTATGTACTATATCCACATCGTAATCTCCGTTTGAAAGCTTTACAGATGCGTCAGTCAGTTTCTTTAACGGATATACAATTTTTTTGACAACAAAAATCGCTATCAAAGAGAAAAACACAGCAAGAATAAGTACAACAAACAGTATCTTTAGTGCGATATCATATCGTATCTGTCTTATATCGTTGTAACTTGCGGAAATGATAAGAGTCATTCCGTTCCTTAATTCTTCGGATACACTTAAGTATTCTTCCGGATGCTCATGAAGCTTTGCATCTTCAGCATGTTCGGTATTATACACATCTGAGCCTTCAAACTCCAAATGAGCAATTCCGTTTTCATAAATTTTTATATTATGAACCTTATCGGTTAAAACGGAATAATCAAAATCCATACCAACAATGCCTATAAATTCATTTTCAAAGTACATAGGCACAACATATGAGATCATCATTATGTCGTTGTTCTTATTGTAGTATGGCAACATCCAGACAGGCTTTCCTGCTTCATATGGTTGCCAGTACCATCCCGTATGTTCGGTATCGGATTTATCATAAAGCGAAATATCAGTAGGTTCAAAACGAATAAATCCGTCTTTTCCTTTCACTTTGCTGTAAAAAATCCCAAAGGTACTGTGTGAAAGTTCAGGTGCAAGTCTGAAGTAATATGCCACTGCACCGTCGGTGTTTTTTGCCACATCAACAAACATTTCATCGGAACGCTCCAAAATTTCAGCCTGTTTTTTTGCATCCTCAATTTCAGCTTTACTGTTTATAAAACCGAGCACATAGCTTTCCATAATATGTACTGACTTTTCCATATCCCCGAAAATATCATTGATTTGAGAAGCATCTTTTTCGCAGGTGACATTTATAAAATCTTCAGTTTGACTCTGAACAAACTGGTCAACCTCATATATACTTAATCCGCCTATAAACAGCGTGATAGCCAGCATTGCGGATATAACTGTCATTAAAACTTTAAATTGCATTGATTTTATTTTCATTTTCTTTCATCCTATCCAGCCATTATATAAAATCCGTTATGACAAACCTATGACAAATTTGAAATACGTTCTTTGGCTTCATCCATAATTCCTTTTACATCCGCACCGAAGATATCCAGACCTTCAGCCGAATAAAAGTATATATTCCTGATTCCAAAAAAGTTTTCTGCAAGTGCTTTCACATAATCAAATCCAAAATTATTATTGCCTATATAACCGCCCGATGTAGTTATGTAGTATAGCTTTTTAGCATTGCATTTACCCATCGGGCATCCTTTATCCGAATATGCAAAAGTTACTCCTGAAACTGTTATGTTTTCAAAATAAATTTTAAGAACCGAGGGAAAAGATAAGTCCCAAAACGGTGCAGCGATAACTATAATATCCGCATCTACAAACTGTTTTGCCTGCTCAAATTCAGGGCAGGAAAAATCGCCGTTTTTTATATTTTCTGTTCTCTTTTCAAGATCAAAGCTATCGATAGGCTTTACATTTGTTTCATATAAGTCCACATAAGCTATTTCACCTTCAAGAGAATTTAGCAGGCACTCCGCAAGTTCTTTTGTACGCGAATTCGGTCTTGCACAAGAATTTATAAATAAGATCTTATTTTCCATAAATGTCACTCCTAACCAATCATCTCTGAAAGACCTGTCATTTCAAAAACCTCACGAACAAGCTCATTAGCTTTTTCAATTCGCATTGTTCCTTGATTTGACTTCATTTTTTTATGTGCACTTATGATAACTCTGATACCTGCCGAGGATATGTATTCCACCCCTGATATATCAAAAACAAGCTCTTTGGTATCTTCGGAAAGTTCATTTACAACCGACTCAAGATTGGGTGCAGTTGTTGTGTCGAGCCTTCCTGTTATTTCAAGAGTCACAAGTTCAAAATCCCGATTCACATTAATAGTCATAAAAATTCTCCTTTCAAAGAGCATTACATATATAAAATATCAAAATCGGTATGACAAACCTATGACAAAACCACAAAAAAACACGGCCGAATTTTTTATTCGACCGTGTTTTTCAATTTCTTTCCGAAAGCAAAGCAAGTGTGGCTTCCGCCCACGAATACTGAGTCATATATTCGCCGCGGAATTGAGGCTTTCCTGTCTTTAAATACTTGTGATAATCGCAGTTTATTCTTGAAGGCTCGATTCTATAATTATATCCATCCTGACAAAATACACTTTCAGCCGAAGCCTGCGCAAGTGCTTTTTTCAAATCTCCTATAAGATGCCTTAAATAGTCCATATTTTTAACATCGTCGGTGCTCTCGGGCCACATAACTGCACATATTTGCTTTCCCGTCATACCTGCTCCGTTTCTGTCTAAAAGAACGGCGAA
>JAZRFX010000282.1:0-3515 GCA_045643845.1 Clostridia bacterium
CTTTTTAATATCAAGGAGGTTATCGCCATACATCATTGAAAATTCAAAATTGTTGTAGGAATTATCAAAGCTGAGGCAATCGCCGACCTCGTTTTCCATAAAGAGCTTTTCCCCGCCCGTACCATAAAGCACGCAGGAAAAACCTTTTTCCCCGATAAAATCCATAATGGAGGCGACAAATTCTGTATCAATGTCGCCTCCATTAGTGTTTATCAGCGGAAATTCAAGTTCAACACCAATGTTGCCGAGGCTTTTGCCCGCAAACGGTTTTATGAATCTTTCGTATATAATTTCACGCGGATTTTTCATAATATTTTACCATTCAAGAAGATTTGCCATGTAAGCATCGAGTTCTTCAATCTTGATTCTCTTCTGCTCCATAGTGTCACGGTCACGAACTGTTACGGATTCGTCCTCAAGTGTATCAAAGTCGATTGTGATACATACGGGTGTACCGATTTCGTCCTGACGGCGGTAACGCTTACCGATTGAACCTGCATCGTCGTATTCGCAGTTATACTTCTTGATAAGCTTCTGATATACTTCGTCAGCCTTTTCGCCGAGCTTCTTTGAAAGGGGAAGTATTGCAGCCTTAACAGGAGCAAGTGCAGGATGAAGACGAAGAACTGTTCTTACATCGCCTTCGCCAACTTCTTCCTCGTCATAAGCTTCGCAAAGGAATGCGAGAGCAACACGGTCAGCACCGAGTGAGGGTTCAACAACATAAGGAATGTAGCGTTCGTTTGTAACCTGGTCGATGTATTCCATACTTTCGCCGCTGTGGTTCTGATGCTGTGTAAGGTCGAAATCAGTTCTGTCAGCGATACCACAAAGCTCGCCCCAACCGAAGGGGAACATAAATTCGATATCAGTTGTAGCATTTGAATAGTGGCTGAGTTCTTCAGGAGAGTGGTCACGAAGACGGATATTTTCTTCCTTCATACCAAGTGTGAGGAGGAAATCTCTGCAGTAGTCCTTCCAATACTTGAACCATTCGAGGTCTGTACCGGGTTTGCAGAAGAATTCGAGTTCCATCTGCTCGAACTCTCTTGTACGGAAAATGAAGTTACCGGGTGTGATTTCGTTTCTGAATGACTTACCAACCTGCGCGATACCAAAGGGAACCTTCTTACGGCTTGTACGAGCAACATTCTTGAAGTTTACGAAAATACCCTGAGCAGTTTCGGGACGGAGATAGATTTCAGCCTTCGCATCTTCTGTAACGCCCTGGAAAGTTTTGAACATAAGATTGAACTTACGGATATCTGTAAAGTTATGCTTACCACAATCGGGGCAGTTGATACCATTTTCGTCAATGTATTTAAGCATTTCTTCGTTGCTCCAGCCGTCAACTACGATATCCTCGCCTTTTTCGTGGCAAAAATCTTCGATAAGCTTATCTGCGCGGTGGCGTGATTTACATTCCTTACAGTCCATAAGAGGATCGGAGAAGCCGCCAACATGACCGCTTGCTACCCAAACCTGAGGATTCATAAGGATTGCACAGTCAAGACCTACATTGTAGGGGCTTTCTGTAACGAACTTTTTCCACCAAGCTTTTTTAACGTTGTTTTTATATTCAACACCGAGAGGGCCGTAGTCCCAAGTGTTTGAAAGTCCGCCGTAAATTTCGCTGCCTGCATAAACATAGCCGCGACCTTTACAAAGCGCAACAATTTTTTCCATTGTCTTATCCTGATTTCTCATAACAAGATTCCTCCATTAACAAAAAATATTTTTCCATTATCCTATATTTTACCCTATTTGGCGGGTTTTGTCAATCAAAAAGGGCGTCTTTCGCGTGAAAGACACCCTTTATTTTTGGAATTTAATTATTTAACTGATTTCTTTGCTTTTCTCATAGCCATTATACGATTCATTTCGTTGAATACGATCATATAGCCTTCGTCAACGCCCATACCGGGTTTTGCAAGAATCTGAACGGGCTGTGTTGCCATTGCGCAGTGTACGCAAACCTGTGCGCTGCGGTCAGTTTCGTTACAAGTACCGCCCTGGTAAGCGCCGATGCCCTTTTCCTTACAGTAGAGAACTGCTTCAATAGTGTTGTTTACACCGCCGAGGTCAGGGGTCTTGATCTGAACCATATGACCTGCCTTGTTATCAGCGAAGAGCTTGATATCTTCAAGAGTGTTACACCATTCGTCAGCAACGAGTTCTACATCGCAGCCTCTTTCGTCAAGTTCGCGTGTAAGACCTGCAAGAGCTTCAATCTGAGTTTCGCGGTCGCAGTCACAGTCCATAGGTCCTTCGATGCGAAGGTGGAAGGGCTTTGCAATCTTGCCAAGTTCTTCGATATAGTCAGCCATAGCCTTGTAGTTATTGTTGCCGAAAGCTGCACCGATTGTACCATAAACGTCGATGTGCATTACGGGAGAGTAGCTTTCGTCTGTACGATTGTTGAGAATTCTGTCACGGAGCCAGCCGATGTATTCAGCAAGCTTTTCGCCGTTCTTACCAAGCTTTGTTTCAACATTGTTGATAAGTGCGTGAGGAAGAACCTGTGCGCCCTTTATAATCATCTTGTCAGAGTTGTCGTAACGGTCGTCACCTGACTGTGTGAAAATCGGGATGGGATTTTCAGAAATTTCGCAGCCGTATTCGTCAGCTACTACTTCGCACATAAGACGGCCTGTTGCCTTTGCAACTGCGTCAAGAAGTGCCTGAGAAAGACCGTAACGGATAGCTGTGTGAAGACGCTTGCCTTCAACTGTGATAGCTTCCATCATCTTTGCAAGACCGCGGAAATCGTCAGCTTCCTTACCAACGAGTTCGGGCTTGATATACTTTTCAATTACGGGGATGAAATCCTTTGCAAGGAAGAGAGGATCACGACCGCCTGCGCCTGAGTACTGAACTGCTGCGCAGTCTCCGAATGCAATCTGACCGTCCTCAAGAACGAGCATTACGGAGATTGATTCGCCAGCCTGACGAACTGATGTGAAACCTTCTGTAACAGGTTCGCCGATGTAGAATACGCCATCGTGACCTGCACCCTTTTTAATAGCGCGCTGATCGTCAAAATAGAAACCTGTACGACCTGCACTGCAAACAACATCTATAATTTTCATTTTGAAAAACTTCCTTCCTTGTTTATTAATACTTGGGACGACCTACGAGTCTGCCCTTACCGATTGCATAAACGTCATCAATTACCATCTGGAATGATGCATCTCTGCCTTCTGCCTTTGCACGTTCTTCAATCTTTGCCTTGTGGAAATCCATAAGTTCCTTGCTGAAGGGAAGGTTACCCATGTTAAGGATACGGATTGCACCGGCGTTGTCACGGCAGGGAAGCATCTTGCCAGCATTGATACGACAAGGAGCGAAGGGAACATCGAGAACGCCTGCTCCAACACCGCGGCAAGTACCAACTGCGATATCTCCCTTACCAAGCTCGAAGCACTTGTCAACGATAGCGCGTGTTTCCTGGCGGATGATTTCCTTTTCGTCTTCAAGGCTTGAAGATTTAAGTTCCTGGTCAGCGAGCATATTTA
>JAZRFX010000283.1:0-10540 GCA_045643845.1 Clostridia bacterium
CGAAGTCAAACATCATTCAAAAAACGAACTTTTGTCTACCAAGACAAAAGTGCGTTTTTTGTTGGCGGAGAGAAAGGGATACCGCTATTTCATAGCGGATTGCTCGTCCACCAAAATATAAAATTTTGGTGCCGGACTTCGCACCAACAGGCTAAAAACGATTATCAATCGTTTTATTAACGCCCGTTGCCCTCTCAGGGTTCGAATCCCTTCCTGAAAAGAAAATAGACAGTCACCTAAAAAGGTAACTGTCTATTTTCTTGGCGGAGAGAAAGGGATTCGAACCCTTGAACGGGGTTAACCGTTACACGAGTTCCAGTCGTGCGCCTTAGACCAACTCAGCCATCTCTCCATAACCGACTTTTGTATTATACACGCAATTGCTATAAAATGCAAGTGTTTTTTTAGAAATTATAAAAAGAACGCTATCATTAAAAATTGATAGCGTTCTTGGGTTTATTTTGCAAGTAAGTCATTAACAGTATTCCATACAAGGTCTTCAACAACTGAAGAGAATGTTTTGTATCTTGAATCTGTTTCGCCGTTGAGGATTTTTTCGATATATTCACAATCCTCTTTGAGAAGTTCAGGCGTGTAGTTTTCTTCGGGAAGATAGAGCACGCAATAATGCACATTTATAATTTTCTTTGTGATAGGCTCAATCTTAACCATAGCGCCGAGCTTGGGGAAGTCGCTGTAATGGTTTCTACCACTAGTAATTATGATCATTGACTCTTTTGCTTTATTGCTGCTATCACCTGTGAAATATGTGTCGATAGAGTGCTCTAACAAATAATCTCCGAATTCGTTGTCAAGAACTGTTTCCAAAGTTGAAAGTATTTTGTCCTCGTGGAAATTCTTGGAACCCGATTCATATGTATTAACATCGTGTTTCACTACAAGACACCAGGAGTTTTGTTCTTTTTCTTCAATGTTCTTTTTGAGAACGGTTGAAAGGTCTTCGCTTTCCTTAAAATTAACGCATTCAAGAGGAAAGTCAGAATTGTGTCTGAAAATAAATTTGTTTGAATTCTCTCCCATAAGTTCAAGATAAGTGTAGCGCTTCTTGTACTTATCATTTACTGTCTGGCCATTTTTTATGAGCTGCCTTAAAGTGGTCTGCTCAAGCTCGGTTTCTCCAATAGCATGAAGATAATCAGCCAAAACACAAACAGAGGAGGCGAGTCCTTCTACGCAGTATACTTTAACCGTTCTATGAAGCCTTTTTAAAAGGTCATCGTAGCTAACATCTCCGCCATTTCTCATATATAATAGACTTGCGATAATAACATCGATATCGTCGATTGTTATTATCTCGTTGTCGGAGTTCTTTCTTTTGAAATTGAAATACTTTTCAATAAGCTTGAAGTATCTTTCTGTCTGCTGCTTGTTTGCGTCGGTGAGGGGACGATTTGCAACATAGTACAAATATTTTTTTAAATTCAAAACATAGTTTGTGCTCTTGTCTGCAAAAACAACAGTTCTATATGCTGATTTATACTTCTTTTTAGCTTTAAGAGCTTCGTAAGTGTCGAAATTAGCCAAAGCATCTTCGATATATTCTTCAGGCTTTTTTGATGAGCCTTTCATAACTCTTTCAAGGAACACGTCACCACTCTGACGGGCTACAACAGAATCCTTTCGGTCTTCTGAAAGAAAAATGCGTCTTTTGTTTGTGAGGTCCTTCAAAGTTGAACTGAGATCTGAAATAGTTGCAAATTGGCGCAAAAGAATAAATGCCCAATAAATATCGCCTTCATCAAAAGCCTGACAAGCCTCTTTATATCTTACTGAATCTTCGGAATCAAAATCGAAGTATTTTTTCATACATTCTTCGCGGATAGAAGAGTATTTCATTGCATAATCATACGCTTTTGAGAAATCTCTGTATTCGCCTCTCTTATGAAGCTCTTCATCCCACAATCTTTTGAATTCCTGAATTGCAGCTGTGTTTGAAATCTTTTCTTTATGTTGAAAGAACATCATATCCCTCCTAAGTGCATACGAATTGATTATACACAAACCGAGAGCGTTTTTCAACATTTTTTTATAAAAAATGGACAAAGTTTTATATATTTTTTGCGATATCGGCTTTCAAACGCTTTATAATTCTTTTTTCAAGCCTTGAAATATAACTTTGGCTTATTCCAAGCATTTGCGCAACCTCTTTTTGCGTCTTTTCTCGCGCTCCCGATAAGCCATACCTGAGCTGCATAATTTGTTTTTCTCTTACACCGAGATTTTCCATTGCAGAGCGCAAAAGTTCTTTTTCCGCTTCGTCTTCAAGACGCCTGTCAACACTATTGTCATCCGTTCCTAAAATATCTCCTAAAAGAAGCTCGTTTCCGTCCCAATCAACATTCAGCGGTTCGTCAAAAGATATAACTATTTTTTGAGAGTTGTTTTTTCGCAAATACATAAGGATTTCGTTTTCAATACACCTGCTTGCGTAAGTAGCGAGCTTTATTTTTTTATCCGTTTTAAAGGTATTGATTGCTTTTATCAAACCAATAGTTCCTATTGATATCAAATCGTCCACACAAATATTTGTGTTTTCAAATTTTTTTGCTATATACACAACTAATCGAAGGTTGTGTTCTATTAAAATTTGCCGACTTTCTTCTGTTTCTATGTTACTAATGTGTATTGCTTCTTCTTCCTGTGAAAGTGGGGGAGGAAGATAGGTTCCCCCTCCTATATAGTGAATATACTCATCAAAATCAATTTTTTGAAGTAGTTTTAAACAGCCCATCTGACAATAAATTCTCATAGTTTCTGAAAAACTCAAATATATCATTCCTTTTTTTATTACATATATGGATTTAAAAGCGCTCCGTAACTCCGATCTTTCGAAAGCTGTTTGTTGTAAATTCCAACAACGCATTTATCAAGAACTCTTACCCCGCAATTATCGTGTATCTCGGCCTTGTCAGGTACGAAACCAATTAACATCCCATTGCTTTTCCCCAAAGAAGAAAAGGGGATAAGGCGCGCAGGAACGCCTTTTTGGACTATATCGCTCATTATCCATGTAAGGTTTTGTGACTCAAGCTGATCCAATGACAAACGCACATCTTCACTGAACAAGCTTTTCAACATTTTGTATTCTGCGACAATAACGGGTTTAAGAGTCAGCGGATCGACCAGAGAATTCCCCGTGTCCATCAGTGCAGTTACCTCCGCAGTGTTATTTTCGAAGGATATGTAAAGCTTCTTCTTAAGACTTCCGCTTCTGAAACTGCGCGAAGAAAAATATGAGAATATTCTTGTTGTAAGATAAAAAAGTATTCCCGCTGTTGCAAGAATCGTCCAAGGTAAATTAAAATAGAGTATTCCATTTGAATATATTGCACCGAGTTTGGAGCCAACATCACTGAAATAGAAAATTCCTAAAACGCATCCTCCGAAAGCAAAGGAAACCATATAAAATACAAACAAAGCTTTGATATACCCTCTGAATGAATAAAACGCGAACGAGGAAGCGACCATAAGCATTGAAAAAAGCATCTTGAATATTGTTGAATATATTACAGAAAAATTTGGAAAGAAAATAAGTACAGAGTAGCAAGCCCCGACAAACGAGCCTATAAATAATCTGAACTTTTTTGTTTTGATTTTGCATAAAATGGCACAAGCGCGCAACAAAATGTAGTTGATTAGTAAATTTACAACGAAAAGAACATCAATATATACAATCGGCATAATCATCACCCTATTAAATTATACAACTTTGCACTGAAAGAAAATGTCGCAATAGGAGAGTGTGAATAAAAAATACTTATTTTAAAACTATTTAGATATTGTGAACAAATTATTAAAAAAGTTTGACATTTTTACAAAAGTATAGTATAATAAGTGCAATGGAAAAAATAGGAGTATATAATTATGAGAAAATACATAATTTCAATTGTGTTGGCAATTATCTTTTCTTTATCGGTTTTGCCTACTTTTGCAAATGAAACGGGATATGTTAATTGCGATGTGCTCAATGTGCGCGTTTCGCCGACAACAGCTTCTGAAGTTGTTACAAAACTTCCTTATGGAACAAAATTAGATATTATATATACAGACAACGGTTGGTATAACATTCGTATGCAAAATGGCGTTACAGGTTTCGTTTCAGCGCCGTATCTTTCTTCGGCACCTGCAGGGGAAGGGGCTGCGATTTCTGCAGCGGCTGATGCTTACAATTATCTTGGTTGCAACTATTCTTATGGCTCGGCAGGTCCGAATTCTTTCGACTGCAGTGGTCTTACAGGATTCCTTTATAAAAAACAGGGCGTTTCGCTTCCGCGATCATCCTTTGAACAGGGAAGTGCAGGCACGTATGTTGAAAAGAGCGAGCTTAAGCCTGGCGACCTTGTTTTCTTCTCAAATAGAAGAGATAGACGCATAAATCATGTTGGTATCTATGTCGGAAATGATGAATTCATACACGCGGCAACAAGCGGTCGTGGAGTAGTTAAAGATAATCTTTACGAAGATTATTATGTAAGAAATTATATTACTGCAAGACGAGTGGTGTAAAATATTACTAATTGACTGAAAATGCTTGACTTTTCCTAAAGTTATTGTAAAATATATATAGTATATTAAATTCCTTTTCTATATTGAGAAGGAATTTATTTTCGGAGGAATTTGTGAGAGTTATTTCAGGAAGTGCTCGCGGACTAAAACTTAACAGTCCTGAAGGGGATAAAACAAGACCTACGCTTGATCGCGTAAAAGAAGCTGTTTTTTCAATGCTTTTTCCGTATTTGAACGGAGCTGATGTTCTTGACCTTTTTGCGGGAACAGGCGCATTGGGGATAGAGGCGTTAAGCCGTGGTGCGGACAAGGCTTGTTTTATAGATAATTCAAAGGAAGCAATTCAAATTATCAATTCCAATGTTTCAGCAGCAAAATTCGTTGATTCTTCCACAATTATACAAAAAGATGCGGTTGAGTTTTTGAAAAATTGCGACAGGGGATTTGATATTATCTTTATTGATCCTCCTTATGCGAATGGCTTGTATGAAATCGTTCTTGAATCGATTTCTAAAAACAAAATTTTAAATAAAAATGGGCTTATAGTTATTGAAAAAGATATGGACTTGGGGCCTGTAGACTTATTTAATGATTCTTTTGAGGTTTTTAAAGAAAAAAAGTACGGCAGAGTTGGCATTACTGTTTTGAAATGGAGATGACATTATGAATATTGCAATTGTTCCTGGCAGTTTTGACCCCGTTACCAATGGTCATCTTGACATTATAAAAAGGACAAGCGAACTTTTCGATGTTGTATATGTCAGCATTCTTTCAAATAGTTCAAAAACACCGCTTTTCTCTGTTGAGGAAAGAATAGAGCTTATAAAGCGTGTTACAAGTGATTTGCCGAATGTAAAGGTTGAAGGCTTTACAGGGTTGCTTGTTGATTATGCGAGAGAAAAAGGTGCCAAATTCATAGTGAAGGGATTAAGAGCTGTTACTGATTTTGAGTATGAGTTTCAGATGTCTCTTACAAACAAACAGCTGGCGCCTGAAATAGAAACATTTTTCATTACTACGAACTCGAAATACGCATATCTTAGCTCAAGTATAGTTAAAGAGGTTGCCACATATGGGGGAGACTTCACAGAAATGGTACCGCTTGAAATTATAGATGATATTAAAGAAAAAATAGGAGGCAAACGATAATGGAAATTTTAAAGATGATTGACCTTTTGGAAGATAAGGTTGAACAGACAAAAACAATTCCGCTTTTAAACAGAGCACTCATTGATAGAGAGGAACTTCTTGCAGCAATCGAAGAGATTAGACTCAGCATCCCTGAAGATATGAAGCAGGCAAAGCTCATCAAGGATGAAAGAAAAAGAATCCTTGCAGAAGCACAGACTGAAGCAGAAGATATAATCAATGCTGCAAAAATAAAGACTGAAAAAATGATCGATGAGCACGAGATAACAAAGAAAGCTTACGAACAGGCTAATCAGATTGTTGCTGCAGCTCAGAAAAATTCTCGTGAGCTCAGAATGGGTGCTAGACAGTATGTTGACGCTCTTTTTGCTGATGCAGATATGAAACTTACAAAGGCACAGTCAATCATAAGAAAAGCTCGCGCAGATGTAAGACAGGAAGCTTCAAAAACTGCAATTGCTGCAGAAAAAAGCGAACAGGCAGAATAATTTTTCAGAGGTGTAATTATGTCAGGACATTCCAAATGGAATAATATTAAAAACAAAAAAGAGAAGTCTGACGCACAGCGTGCCAAAATCTTCACAAAACTCGGTAGAGAAATAGCTGTAATTGTAAAGGCTGGTGGACCTAATCCTGATAGCAACGGAAAGCTTCGTGATGCTATCGCAAAGGCTCGCTCAAATAATATGCCTAACGATAACATTCAGCGTTGTATTGCAAAAGCTGCGGGCGAAACAGGCGGTAACGACTACGAAGAAATTACATACGAGGGTTACGGTCCCAGCGGTGTTGCTGTAATCGTAGAAACCCTTACAAATAACCGCAACCGTACTGCTGCTGATATGCGTCACTATTTTGATAAGTACGGCGGAAACCTCGGACAGACAGGCTGCGTAAGCTATATGTTTGACAAAAAAGGCGTTCTTTTGATTTCCGCAGAAGAACTTCCTGATGAAGATGCTGTGATGATGGACGCGCTTGATTGCGGTGCGGATGACTTTTCTGCTGAAGATGGCATCTATGAGGTTCTTACTGCTCCCGAAAACTTCTCCGTTGTACGCGAAGCTTTGGAGGAGAGAGGATACAAATTCCTTACAGCTGAAATCCAGATGATTCCTCAGACAAGTGTTGAACTTACTGATGAAGAAGATTTGAAGAATATGAATAAACTCATCGATATGTTGGACGACAACGACGATGTGCAAAATGTTTATCATAACTGGGATGAATAATTCAAAAAGGAATGAGCAAATAAAACTCATTCCTTTTTATTTTTTTGTTTTAGGAACTATTTTCAATAGAACTTGACAAAGGGAAGCCCCTGTGATAAAATATACTTAATTCAACAAAATAAAAATTTTGTTGAATTGGCGATAGGAGGATTTTGAACATTCCTATTATATATGTATTATTAATCGGAGGCTTTAATATGGCTGATTTAAGGCATTATATCGACATTCCGCAGGATGTCAGGAACTTTTTAAGTTATCTTTCCAATATCAAAGGAAAATCTGATACTACAATCAACGAATACTATTATGACCTTCGCACATTTTTTCGTTTTATGAAATGTCATAGATTGATTGAATCTTATGATGATTTTGATAAAATAGATTGTAGTGATATTGATACAGATTTTATCAGAGATATTGCACTTGACGATTTATATGAATATTTAATGTACGCTAACAGCGACCGTGATAACAGCGCAAATGTCCGTGCGAGAAAAGTTTCTTCCCTTAAAAGCTTCTTTAATTATATGTCCAGCAAAGCTCATCTTTTAGATGTAAATATTACAAAGGAACTTGATTCTCCTAAAATTCCTTCCAAATTACCTGTTTTTCTATCTTTGGATGAGAGCTTACAATTATTGGAAAATATTGACGGAGAATTCAAAATAAGAGATTATTGTATTGTTACATTGTTCTTGAACTGTGGTATGCGATTGAGCGAACTGGTCGGTATAAACATTTCCGATATTCATGGCGACAGTCTTACAGTTACAGGTAAAGGTAATAAACAACGAACAGTTTACCTTAACGAAGCTTGTCAACGCGCTATAAAGGCATATATGGAAGTTCGCCCGAAAGACGCCGTAAAAGATCGTAGAGCGCTCTTTTTAAGTAAACAAAAGACTCGCATCTCCAATAATATGGTATATAGAATGATAAAAAAGAATATAGAACGCGCAGGACTTGATTCAGCTGTATATTCTCCGCATAAATTGAGGCATACAGCAGCTACTTTAATGTATAAATACGGAAATGTAGATGTTCGCGCATTACAGGAAATTTTAGGTCATGAACACCTTTCTACCACACAAATTTACACACACATTGATGAAGAACAGCTCCGAAAAGCTGTTGATAAAAATCCGTTATCAAAAATAAAACCAGAGTAAAAAAAGCGAGGAAAAATTCCTCGCTTTTTTTACTCTTTAAATTATAAATTCATCTATTTTATTAAGAAAATTATAGGATTTTTCTTCCCATACAACTAAAAGTGCACCGTCCTGAACTGAAATTTCAGCCCTCTCTCCTACAAATTCGTTGCTCACGCCGAGCGGAAATTCGGGATTCAGGCTGATTTCGTCAGCATTGTACTTTAATCCGCTTATTTTTATTTCGTTTGCGGTATTTCCCTGGGCAAAAACGCTTGTTTTCCCTTCAAAATCGTTCGAAAAGGAAAGTTTTGCATTAAAAATAGTAGTAATTATAGTGTCATTTCCTATTAAAAATGCCCTTCCTCCCCTTTTTGCAATCCATAAGAGAAGTTGTAAATTTGCAATCGTGTGGTCAAACCGTCCACCCGTGCCACCGTAAATAACAAAGTTCTTATAA
Organism: Clostridia bacterium; assembly: GCA_045643845.1. Taxonomy (GTDB): domain Bacteria; phylum Bacillota; class Clostridia; order UMGS1883; family UMGS1883; genus UMGS1883. Next base: position 8,517 of record JAZRFX010000283.1, read on the forward strand.
CCTTTTTCAAGACCAAGCTTTAACGCAAGAAATGTATCGGTTTCGTCTTTTTCCACGGGGTGTTTTATCACATTTTCGTGGGTTAAAACACTTTCTAAAGAATCGAAATCTCCGATTACAATATCAGGGGAAAGATTATTTTTATTTAAAATATCATATCCGCCATCAGCCGCTATGATTATGTCGTTTTCTTTCTTTGAAATATTGATTTCGTTTATATTTTCCTTGCACGCGGCAAAAATATAGCAAATTCCTTTAATTGTAATCACCTCTTTTATAGTATTAAAGGATATCACAAGAGGCATCGCTTGTCAATATAAGAGCATAACTGCATAGGTTGTGGCATATTCTTTTATATAAAATGTAAGGAGTTATATTATGAAAAAAATGATTGTGCTATGTCTTGTTTTTGTACTGATCTTTCAATCGAGTGTCTTTGCTGAATTTTCGACAACCGCAGGGACAAAATCAATGGTTTTGATGGAAGCGTTAAGCGGAAAAATACTATACGAATATAATTCACATCAATCTCTGCCACCTGCAAGTGTCACTAAAATAATGACTATGCTTCTTATATGCGAAGCAATTGAACGCGGAGAACTTTCTCTTGAAACTGAAATCGTAGCAAGTGAGCGTGCTAAAAGTATGGGTGGAAGCACCATTTTTCTTGATGCAAACGAAGTTATGAGCTTGGATGATCTATTAAAAGGTATTGCCGTTGCCAGCGGGAATGATGCTTGTGTCGCCGTTGCAGAGCATATGTGTGGAAGTGTCGAATCGTTCGTGGATAAAATGAACGCTCGTGCTAAAGAACTTGGCATGAAAGATACGAATTTTATTAACTGCAACGGACTTGATGCCGAAAATCATCATATGAGCGCTTATGATATCGCGATAATGAGTCGTGAACTTTTAAAACATAAAATGATAGAAAAATATACAACTATATGGATGGACACACTTCGTGACGGAAAATTTCAACTTGCAAACACAAATAAGCTTATTCGTTTTTATAAAGGTGCCAATGGACTCAAAACAGGTTCAACAAGTGCAGCAGGCTGTTGCATAAGTGCAACAGCAAAACGAGATGGAATGCAGCTAATAGCCGTTGTTATGGGCTCCCCGACGAGCAAAGAACGCTTTGCCGCGGCAAGCGAGCTCTTGAATTATGGCTTTTCAAACTATTGTGTAAGTAATTTCGGGGAAAAAGGTGCTTTTGTATGTGAAGTACCTTTGCTTTACGGAAAAAGCAAAGGAGTAAACGCTCTCACCCACTCCGACGCTTCGGTTGTTATAGATAAGGGAAATAAAGACCGAATTAAAACTCATATAAATATACGCAAAAATTTAACTGCTCCAATAGAAAAAGGCGATGTTATCGGAGAAATGATAGTTACGCTTGACGGTGAAACTATCGCAAAAACAAATTTAGTTTCCGACCGCTTTGTCAAACGAAAAGGAGCTTCTGATTATTTTATACATATGCTAAAAGGTTTGTTAAGCGCTTAAATCACAAAATTGATATCGGGGAATAAAATGAATATTGGGAAGATAATTCCCAATTTAACTATTAAGGAAAGAAGGTAATTCTTATGAAGGATTTACTTGACATTGAGTTTATTCCCCGTATCTCCTCATACGATTGTGACAGGTGCAATGATTTGCCCCTTGCATATAGTTATGTACCCTATCAGCAATATGAAGTCCCTTACAGCAAAGAAAAGGCACTCTGTGTGGGAACTGTATTTCCCGGGCTTAATAAGCCTTTTGGAGTATATGGAAAAGAATTTTCGGATAAGGCAGGTGCAAAAGAAATATGATGGAAAACAATTCACGCCAGGCACTCTTGAAAAAGGTTCAGGAGGCGGATTTCTTTGCGCTGGACCTTGCACTCTATCTTAACACGCATCCTATGTGTGAACGCGCTCTGACACTTTACAAGACTACTGTCAGAGAAGCCGACGAATTAAGACGCGAATACGAAGAAAAATATGGTCCGCTTACAGCAACTCGTTCTTCAGGAA
>JAZRFX010000284.1:0-3305 GCA_045643845.1 Clostridia bacterium
GGCAGCGCTCGGGTTCGGTTCCTCCTTGTGGTTCAAGTCCTCTCTTATTCAAGCCAAAAAGAGAAGGTATCCCAAAAGGGATTCCTTATCTTTTTGGTGGGGATGAAGGGACTTGAGCCCCCACGGTAGTACCACCTGAACCTAAATCTTGCACGTCTGCCAATTCCGCCACATCCGCGTACTTTTATATTTTAGCACAATGTTGCCTTAATATCAACTGTTTTATAAACCGATTATGTTTAAAATAAATGCCGTCAAAGCACCGCCGAGTGCAACTGAAAGAAGCCCTTTGCGACAGTATGCCAAAAGGAGTGCAATAACGCATCCTCCAATAGCGGAGATGGTCGATGCAGTACTTCTGAAAACTGCGGGGAATGTCATCGCCGCAAGGACTGTATATGGAACATAATATAAAAACGACTGCACGAATTTATTTTCGATTTTCTTTCTGAAAAGCACCATCGGGATCGCGCGTATCAGGTATGTAACGAGCGCCATTACCGCGATGCATAAAAGAATGTAGGATGTTTTCATCAGTTATCTCCTATCGGGAAAAGTTTTGCACAAATTGCGCTTACAAGAATTGCGACGATAATTATACTCCAACCGCCTGAAAGCGCGTTAAGGAGGGGTGTATATGCAAAAATAACACTTCCCACCGTTGCCATAATTACTGCAATAAGCACATTTTTATTATCGCGCGCAGGAGGGATTATAATCGCAATAAACATACAATAAAGCGCGATTCCCATCGCCGCTGAAAGCGATTCGGGAAGTATCGAGGTTGCGAGCGCGCCCGTAGCCGTACCGCCCGTCCAGCCGATAATCGGAGCCAGGATAAGTCCTGCCATATAGGTCGCTGTAAGCGGCCTTGTATGGCGCATTGATACGGCAAAAATTTCGTCCGTTATACCAAACGACACAAAAAACCTTTGCCACAGCTTCATATCGGCACTTGCCTTTTGCGAAACGGATAGCGACATTAAAAAGTAGCGTGCGTTAATTACAAGTGTGGTCAGGATAAGTTCGATTATCTTTCCGCCCGCGAGCGCGATATTAACGCCTGCAAACTGACCTGCGCTTGTGAGATTGGTAAGCGAAGTCAGTATTGCTGCCCACGCGGGAAATCCTGATAAAACTGCGGTCATTCCAAAAGCCATTGATACGCAAAAATAACCGAGGCAAATCGGCATACCGTCCTTTATTCCGTTTATAAATTCATTCTTTTTCATAAAAAACACCTTGTATACTTTATCACAACAAAAGGCAAAAATCAACTTTTTTAGATTGATTATGAAATGTATTTGTGATAAAATGAAAAGAGATTTTGTTAAGGAATGATTTTTATGAAATTAAGCACGTTATTTTCAGACAAACTTTCCCTCTCGTTTGAGGTTTTTCCGCCAAAGACCGACTCGTCTTTTGACAGCGTTAAATTCGCAACCGAGGAGATTGCAAAACTGCGTCCGTCATTTATGAGTGTTACATATGGTGCAGGTGGAGGAACAAGTGAATACACTCTTGAAATCGCGAAAAATATCAAGTATCAGTATGGTGTGCCCACACTCGCCCATCTTACCTGCGTTTCGTCCACTTGCGAAACTGTGCGCGAAAGACTTTCAAAGATGCACGATGCAGGAATTGAAAACGTTATGGCGCTTCGAGGGGACCTTACGCCTGAACTTAAAGAGAGTGACCGCGAAAAATGGGATTATCGTTATGCAGTCGACCTCATCCGCGACATTAAAGAAAGCGGTTATGATTTTTGCATAGGCGGTGCATGCTATCCTGAAATTCATCCTGAAAGTGCAAATCAAAAGGAAGATATAAAGTATCTTAAGGAAAAGGTTGATGCAGGTTGTTCATTCCTTAGGACGCAAATCTCTTTTCAGTAGAAATGACTTTACAATTTCCTTTATAAAATTCGTGAGGCAGGAATTACAGTTCCCGTTATCCCAGGAATTATGCCGATTACAAACGCGAATCAGTTAGAGCGCGCAATTCATCTTTCAGGCTCGTTCATTCCGCAAAGGTTCAAGAGCCTTGTTGACAAATTCGGTTCAAATCCTGCCGCTATGATGCAGGCGGGTATTGCGTATGCTACTGACCAAATAATCGACCTTTATGCAAATGGCATCGCCAATGTCCATGTTTATTCTATGAACAACCCTGCCGTTGCGCAAAAGATACAGAGTAATTTGTCGGATATTATAAGCCCGTTATGATGAGTATACTTACAAAAACCTACTCCTCGCCTGCTTTTGAGAGAAGCGAAATTCTTCGCTATGCAGGTGTGCGCGAAAGCACAAGTGAAATTGAAGCACTCCTTGACGAATGCCTTAAAGAAGCCGAAAATGTTTTTACATACAAGGTATGCTACGGAGTATTTCCGCTTTCGATAAACGGCGATGAGGTAGATTTGACATTTACAAAAACAATTTCAAAGAATTTGGCAAAGTGTCTTGAAAATTCGCACAGCGTTATTCTTTTCGGAGCAACGGTCGGGATTGAGCTTGACCGACTGATTGCAAAATACAGCCGTATTTCTCCGTCGAAAGCACTGATGTTTCAGGCAATCGGCACGGAGAGAATCGAAAGCCTTTGCGACGAATTTTGCCGCGATATGAAAAAGGAGTATGGCTTTACTACTCCGCGATTCAGCCCGGGGTATGGCGATTTGTCACTTGAAATTCAAAAAGACTTTTTCGCAGTTTTGGATCCTTTCCGCAAAATCGGGTTGACACTTAATGAAAGCCTTGTTATGTCGCCTTCCAAATCTGTTACGGCAATTATAGGCTTGTCGGAATGTGAAGAAAAAGAAGGACATGATTGCAGTAAATGCGATAAAAAAAACTGCTTATTCAGGAGATAACTATGAATATAAAAGACTATTTAAAAGATAATTTAATAATTCTTGATGGCGGTATGGGAACGCTCCTTCAGAAAGAGGGACTGCTCCCCGGCGAGCTTCCCGAGAGATGGAATATTTCCCGTCCCGATGTCATTACAAAAATCCATCGCGACTATTTTGACGCGGGAAGCAATATTGTAAACACTAACACATTCGGTGCGAATATACTGAAATTTTCCGCAGAAGAACTTGAAGAAATCATAAAAGCGGCAGTAGAAAACGCAAAGCGTGCGCGTGAGGAATCTGCATCCAAGGGCGAAAAGTGGATTGCTCTTGATATCGGTCCGAGCGGAAGAATGCTCGCACCATACGGCGACCTTGATTTTGAGGACGCTGTAAATGTTTTCGCACAAACTGTAAAACTTGGCGTTAAATACGGCGTTGACCTTATTTT
>JAZRFX010000285.1:0-1397 GCA_045643845.1 Clostridia bacterium
AATCCGCATTTCAGCCGAGCTTATCGCACCCGTTATGACACGCACAACTCCCGCAATTCTCGAGCAAATTGGTGCCGAGGCAAAGGGTTGGGCAGGCGCATCTGTCTGGGGTGCACAGGATAGCTTCACTGTTAAGAAGGGCGAGGTTCTCTTCCCCAGAATTGATGTTGAAGCAGAGCTTAAGGCAATTGAAGAGGAAGCTGCAAAGAATAAAGCTCCCGAAATCGAAAAGCCCGAGGGCAAGGAAGAAATCACAATCGACGATTTCTTCAAGGCTGAACTTCGCGTAGCGCAGGTTGTTGAATGTGAAAAGATTAAGAAGGCGAAGAAGCTCCTTAAACTTCAGCTTGACCTCGGTTACGAAAAAAGACAGGTTGTAAGCGGTATCGCGCTTCATTACGAACCGCAGGACCTTATCGGCAAGAAGGTTGTCGTTGTAGCTAACCTCAAGCCCGTAAAACTTTGTGGCGAAGACAGTTACGGTATGATTCTCTGCGCGTCAAACGATGATCAGCTTTCAATCGTTTCTCCGTCCGACGATATGGAACTTGGAAGTGAAGTTTGCTGATGCTTTTCGATACACACGCACACTATTACGACAAAAAATTTGACGGTGACCGTGACGCAGTCCTCTCGTCTATGAAGGAAAACGGCGTCGGCTATATCATAAACGCAGGCTGCGATGTTGAAACCACAAAAAGATGCATCGCGCTTGCCGAAAGGTATGATTTCCTCTATGCCACGGCGGGGATTCATCCCAATCATTCGTTTGATATGAACGACCGCTCACTTGACGGTATAAAGATGCTTGCAAAGCATCCGCGCGTCAAGGCAATCGGCGAAATCGGGCTTGATTATTTCCATAAATATACTGACCGCGAGGTGCAGAAAGAGGCTTTTTCAAGGCAGATTGCACTTGCCGACGAGCTTCATCTCCCCTTCGTTATTCATTGCCGCGACGCTTGTAAAGATGTGCTCGATATATTAAAAAGCGAGTACAAGGGCGGTGGCGCGCTGATGCACTGCTTCAGCGAAAGCAAGGAAACGGCGAAAATTGTCCTTGATATGGGACTTACAATCGCAATTGGTGGTACGGTCACATTCAAGAATAATGTAAGGACTGTTGAGGCGGTAAAATATATCCCTATGGAAAGCCTTGTTATTGAAACGGATAGTCCTTACCTTTCCCCCACTCCGCACCGAGGCGAGCGTAACAGTTCTCTCTACATCCACTATGTAGCCGAAAAAATCGCGGAAATAAAAGGACTCCCCGTAGAAGAAGTAATCGAAACCACAACCCAAAACGCAAAAACCTTTTTTGGAATTGAATAAGAAAAGACACTTGATTAATAATCAAGTGTCTTTTTATTTCTCAATATTCATTCTGCGGTTTCAAG
>JAZRFX010000286.1:0-2446 GCA_045643845.1 Clostridia bacterium
CTGTCGTGTCCACGAGGCATTGATTGAAAAGGGATACAATCCTATCAGCCAGCTTGTTGGTTATATTATGTCAGGTGACCCCACATACATTACAGGTCATAAAAACGCACGAAGCCTTATTACAAAGGTTGAACGCGACGAGATACTGGAAGTAGTATTCCGCAAGTATTTAGCAGATAAATAAAAAAGAAAGGTTTTCGCAAAAGCGAAAACCTTATTTTTTTATAAAATCAATATTGTAAAAATCTTTAAAACCTATTTTTGAAAGCATTTTCTCGGTTTCATCGTAGGCGAAATCAAGTGCCTCGGCCCTGTGGCAGTCGGAGGTTATGATAACCTTTCCCCCACGCTTTTTAAGTTCCTCGAGAATCCAGGTATCGGGATATGGTCTGTCCTTATATCCGCGCGCCATTGAGCCCGTGTTGACTTCAAATACCATATTTTTATCAAGCAGTATTTCCATCGCGGAAATAGCTGCTTTTTTATATCGTTCTTCGCTTGGGTTAAAGATTTTATCGCCCTTATCATATTTTGTGATAAGGTCAAAATGCCCTACGATATCACCCGTTTGACCTGCAACTGTTTCAAAATATTTTTCTGCAAAGGCATAGGCATCTCCGCCGAAAGAATCTTTTATGGCTTTTTCCTGAATTTCTTTTCCGCCGTCGATTTCGTAAATAGTTCCGTCTACATTTATATAGTGAACGGATGCAATCTTGTAGTCGTACGGATGCGCATCGTAATTTGAAAGTCCGTCGCGCTCTACTCCGCGAAGGATTTTTATTTTATCCTTATACTTTTCGGCAAGAAAACCGATTTCTTCAAAATATTTTGCTTCGTTTTCCTTGCTCATACAATATCTTTCGTCAAAATCGGTGTAGCCGTGACCTGAAAAGCCAAGGTATGTAAACTTTTTCTCTATTGCGGAGAGAATCATTTCCTCAAGCGTGTTTTTCCCGTCGCAATAGGTCGAATGAACATGCAAACTTCCGCGTGTCATGATGTCATCTTCTCCTGCTTTACCTTTTTATCGATAACATGGCGTGATGCGAGTTCCTTTAATACATCGTCAACTTCGATTCCCATTTCAACCATCATAACCATAACATGATAGTAAAGATCGGCAATTTCGTAGATTGTTTCTTTTTTGTCGTTGTCCTTGGATGCGATGATAACCTCGGTACATTCTTCGCCGACTTTTTTGAGGATTTTATCGATGCCTTTTTCAAAGAGGTATGTTGTGTAGCTGCCCTCTTTCTTTTCTTCTTTTCTGCCCTTTATCATTTCAAAAAGAGCTTCGGGAGAAAATACGCCTTCCTCGTCGCTTTCAAAAACTATATCATTGAAACAGCTTTCCGTACCCTTGTGACACGCAGGACCGTCCTTTTTCACATATACGCAAAGCGCGTCGTTGTCGCAATCGGCAACGATTTTTACGATATGCTGGTAATTTCCGCTTGTTTCGCCCTTGAGCCAGAGTTCCTGACGAGAACGGCTCCAGAAGCAGGTGAGCTTCTTTTCAAGAGATATTTTAAGGCTTTCCTCATTCATATATGCAAGAGTTAAAACCTTGCCTGTTGCGGCATCGATTACGATTGCGGGTATAAGTCCCTTTTCGTCAAATTTAAGTGTAGATATATCAAGCATTTTATATCCTCCTTACGGGAATGTTATTTTTGTCAAGTTCTTCTTTGAGGTCTTTTATTGCTACCTCGCCGAAATGGAAAATTGATGCGGCAAGTCCTGCCGACATTTTCGGGATTTCGTTAAAGAGTGTTACAAAGTCATCAATTTTTCCTGCGCCTCCCGATGCGATAACGGGGACATTTACAACGCTTTGCACGGCTTTTAACATTTCAATATCAAAGCCTTGCTTTACGCCGTCGGTATCGATAGAATTCACAACAATTTCGCCTGCGCCACGCGCGACGCCTTGTTTTATCCACTCTATCGCTTCAATGCCCGTATCCTCGCGTCCGCCCTTGGCGAAAACATGGAATTCTCCATTAACGCGCTTAATGTCAACCGAGAGCACCACGCATTGGTTCCCGTAAATCTGCGCCGCCTCGCGGATCAGTTCGGGATTACGGATTGCGCCTGAATTTACGCTGACTTTATCTGCACCGCATTTTAACACGCGGTCAAAATCTTCAACTGTGTTTATTCCGCCTCCAACTGTGAGGGGAATGAATATTGTGGAGGCTACCTCGCGGAGAACATCGGTAAAGAGCTTGCGCCCTTCAAAAGACGCCGTAATGTCGTAAAAAACAAGCTCGTCCGCGCCGTCTTTCCAATACTTTTTCGCAAGCTCCACAGGAGATGACACATCGGAAAGCCCCTCGAAGTTTACGCCCTTTACCACTCTGCCGTTTTTAACATCGAGGCAGGGGATTATTCTTTTTGTAATCATTTTGCCACCTCGATTGCTTTTTTAAGGTCAATGTCG
>JAZRFX010000287.1:0-2126 GCA_045643845.1 Clostridia bacterium
TCACGATGGTGAGGTAATTCTCGAAGAAAGCTACGAGGCTGAAGGTACAAAAATACGCATACTTGCCGACGAGGCGCTGTATGCGAAATTAAGGAATTATATTATATGATGGAAGATTATAAAACTGTCCTGCAGGATGCAGAGGCGGAAATGATGGAAAGAAAAAGCCGCATTATCGGTTATTGCCGTCCCGTCAAAACGCAGGATGAGGCGATTAATTTCATAAACGAAATACGCGCTATGCACCGTCAGGCTACGCACAATGTTTATGCATATGTACTTCGTGAAGATAACATTATGCGATACAGCGACGACGGTGAGCCTGCAGGAACTGCGGGCGTGCCCGTTCTTGAAGTTATAAAAAAAGAGGGGCTTACCGATGTTGCGGTAGTAGTTACGAGATATTTCGGAGGAATTCTTCTCGGCGCAGGCGGACTTGTTCGTGCTTATGGAAAAAGCGCGAAGATGGGTATTGATGCCGCGGTAAGAATCGAAAAGCTTTACTGCAATTTGTTCCTTATCCGCTGCGATTATTCAACCTATGGAAAGCTTGAATACTTAATAAATACCGAAGGGTACATACTGAAAGATTGTGCGTTTGAAAACGATGTATGCCTTACGGTAGGTGTGAAGCCCGAGCAGAAGGAAGCATTTCTTAAAAAGATTGCCGACATATCGGGCGGAAGCGCACAAGTTGATGAAATATCAGGAGAATATATAACAAAAGAGCTGTGAAAATCACAGCTCTTTTTTGTTACTCAATCGGTATTATAAGTCCTGTATTAAGATTTACTATTCGGGGAATTCTTGAACTGTTTGAAATACAATAGAGATTTCCGTCGGGACCAAAGAATGTTTCGCCACAGATGTAGGGATATAGTTTTGTAATTTCGCCTGTATTTACATCGAGGGTATAGTAACCTCCGTTAACTGTTGAAAAAGGAGGATAAGCTCCCTGCCCCGGTCTTTCCTTGTCGGCATCATACCACATACCGAGGAAATAGATTTTATCGCCCTCTTTACCGATAACGGACATTGAGTTAAAGAGGGCGCTGTGTTTTTCCGTCAACGGTTCAAATTCATCCGCGCCGTCTTTATAGAGGAAAATATCGCTGAAACAGTTACTCCATCTACCCGAATATGCAGGACGATAGCTGTTTGATGCAATATAAAATTCTCCGTTTACACCTTCGTAAACGCCGTTGAAATTACATCTCGCATCCCACGGAATCTGCTTTACACCATTTTCATTTTTTTTGAAGAAATAGTGCCTGAATTGAGTGTACGGCGCAGGGGCATTTCCAACCTGTACCGAAAGGAAGATAAGGGTGCTGTCTCCCGTTTTGTATTCATTCACAGTTGATACGCGCACGCTTTCTTCGGTATTAAGAGTTATTAAAAGTGTGTCGCCGATATAGATGCTTTTATCCTTTACGGTTGTTTCAAGTGAAGTGGGATTCATTTTATCTTCACGGATGGGCATTTCTGCTCTTTTTACTGCAAATTCGGTATTTTCTTTTCTTAAAACCTGCTGTGCCACGGTATCGAAATCGTAGTTTGCGTAATAACTGTATAAAAGAGTATATCTTGTGTCACCGTTTTCGTTAATGCTTTCATCGTAAACCGATATTTTATTCTCCAGTTTAACGGTGTTTCCGTCTACCGTATAGGCATACGGCGGATTGCTTTTGCCATCGCGGTATAGCTTGAAAGAGTATTCCTCTTCCGACCACTCGATATCAAAATTAAGTTCCTCGTAGGCAAGGCGCCAGGTCATAGGGAAATATGTGATTCCGCGGAAATTTATAAGCGGAAATTCTTCCTTAGAATTGTCTATATAAACACCGTTAAGATATATGGGGTATGTAGGGATTTGCGCGTCGTAAAGCTTGTCATAATAGTTCAGCGCATTCCCACCAAAGAAGTTTGGATTTTCGTTATAATAATCAACATATTCACGAGTGATGAAAAGCCCCTTTTCACTATCAAATCCGCACATAAGACCAAGGCGTGCGCAAAGGTCAAATGTCATCGGGAAATATGTAATATCCTTATAAGTTATAAGCGGATATTCTACATAGCGGTTATCCACGCTCATATATGTAATTTCGGTATAAAATGGAGCA
>JAZRFX010000288.1:0-2651 GCA_045643845.1 Clostridia bacterium
CAACCTTCATTCCTGCGCGGAGCTTGATTATATGAGAAAGGAATCTCGGCGACGGGCGAAGCGCCACGCGGAGAATCTTTTTCTTGAGCGGGAGTGTACTTTCAAGGTAAGGCGCGTGATTGGATGTCGTTACGATAAGGTCGAACCCCTCGCTGATTTTATAGGGATATTCCTTGATGCTCTCAAACATATACGAATAAAGGTCTACACCGCCGACACTACGGAGCTGGTCGGAAATCTGCGAAAGTGTTTCGGGATTACATTCAACGACTGCAACTTTTATATTTGATTCTTCCTCGCTTCGTTCGCGGAGCTTGAGATTTAAGAATATATTTATTTCCGAGTTTGTAAATCCCATTTCCTCGAGTTTTGAAAACATTTCGTCAATGGCACTCATCGCCTGTTCCTTGCGGCTGCCCGAATTGGTGGGCTGATAACATACGAAAGTACCTCTGCCCTGCACCTTTTCAATAATACCGCTTCTTTCAAGCTCGTCATAAGCGCGCTTTATTGTTCCGCGCGCGATATTTAGGCTCTCGGTCATCTCAAAAACCGTGGGAAGCTTCTGCCCGTGCTTGAAGTCGCCCTTTTTAACGGCAATCGTGATTTCATCCACAAGCTGCTGATATATAGGAATGTCCAAATTGGGATTTACAGTAAAGTTATAATTCATCTAAATTACCTCTCGAAAATTGTTCTATACCATTTTAGTCAAAAAGAGATATTTTGTCAAGAGGAATTATAACAATTAAATAAAGCCTTGAACTTTAGTTTAAAGGCATTTGTATCATTTCTTTGTTTTTACCACTTTGTAGTTAGGATTAGTAATCAGAATACCTTCGGGAGTTGCTATAAGGGAAAGAGTGCAGTTTTCCTCGAAATGATAAAGTTCTCTGAGTTCCTTTGGTATCATAATTCTTCCGTCCTTATACATTTTCTTTTTTATCCCTATTTTCATACTTGTTACCCCTTTTGTTTCAATTAAAAAATGCGCCAGCCGAAGCTGACGCACGAAAAACACCTAAGCTTCCTGTCGCCAAACAAAATCTTATCTCAATTGATTAAAAAGAGCAAGATGAAAGCCGAGTGTTTTTGCCTAAAGCAAAACACTCTTTCTAATCAACTGAAAATATTTAGATTTTGTTTGGCAATGCCATTATAACATTTATAAAACTGATTTGCAACATTTTCGACAAAAAAAGCCATAAAAACAAAAATGACCCCCGCGAAAACGGAGGTCATTTGTAAATTATTTCACGCTGTCGAGATATGCTTTCTTACCTGTTTCGTAGAGGTTATTTCCTTCGCTGTCGATGATTACTACTACGGGGAAATCTTCAACTTCAAGACGGCGGATTGCTTCTGCGCCGAGGTCTTCGTAAGCGATAACCTCTGCCTTCTTTATACATTTTGCAAGAAGTGCACCTGCACCACCGATTGCGCCGAAGTATACTGCACCGTGTTCTTTCATAGCGTCGATTACTTCGGGACCGCGCTTACCCTTACCAATCATACCTGTAAGACCTTCTTTAATAAGAGTGGGGCTATAAGCATCCATTCTATAAGAAGTTGTGGGGCCTGCGCTACCGATTGCCTGACCTTCCTTTGCGGGAGTAGGTCCAACGAAATAGATTATAGCGTCCTTAACATCGAGGGGAAGCTCTTTGCCCTCTGCAACGAGTTCGCAAAGTCTTTTATGAGCCGCGTCGCGGGCGGTGTAAATTACGCCTGAAATAAGACAGCTGTCGCCTGCTTTAAGCTTGCGCACATCTTCTACAGTTAAGGGAGTTTTTATATTGATAGACATATTATTACCACCTTTCTTACAGAATTTCTGACTTATGTCTTGTAACATGGCAGTTGATATTAACTGCTACGGGAAGACCTGCGATATGTGTGGGGAAATATTCAACATTTACTGCAAGAGCAGTTGTCTTTCCGCCGAAGCCCTGAGGTCCGATACCGAGAGAGTTAATCATCTCAAGAAGGTCTTCTTCAAGCTTTGCATAGAAAGGATTTTCGTTTCTTTCGTTTACGGGACGGAGAAGCGCCTTCTTCGCCATATATGCAGCCTTGTCAAATGTACCGCCTACGCCTACACCAACTACGATGGGAGGACAGGGGTTGGGGCCTGCTTCTTCAACAGTTTTGCAAACGAAATTCTTTACACCTTCAAGACCATCTGAAGGACGGAGCATTGCAATCTTACTCATATTTTCACTACCGAAGCCCTTGGGAGCAACTGTGATTTCAATTTTGTCGCCGGGAACGATTTCAGTGTAGAGCATAGCAGGTGTATTGTCGCCTGTGTTTACTCTGTCGAGGGGATCGCGGACAACGCTCTTACGAAGATAGCCTTCAGTATAGCCCTGTCTTACGCCTTCATTAACTGCTTCTGTAAGGTCGCCTGAGATATGTACATCCTGACCGATTTTAAGGAATACACACGCAACGCCTGTATCCTGACAAACGCTCTGATTCTGCTCGTCTGCGATTTCATAGTTTTCTATAATGCGGTCAAGAATTTCCTGAGCCTGGGGCCAGGGTTCATTCTTGCGGCAGTTTACGATGCAATCCTTGATATCGCCTGTGAGATGGCAGTTTGCATCGATGCAGAGCTTTTTAACTGTTTCTGTAATGAGGTTAGCATT
>JAZRFX010000289.1:0-2280 GCA_045643845.1 Clostridia bacterium
TACAGAAAACGTGGCGACCAATAGTGCATATAACTTCGCGCGTCCTAATCCACTTGTTCGTGGCGGGTTTTGGATTATAATAATATATCGCGCCGCCCGTCGGGTCCCAACCATTGAGCGCGTCGCGTGCGGCACGGCGGCTGCTTGCGTACATCTGCGCGTTTATCTGCCCGTCGTCAACAGCGGTAAATGCCCCTTTCTGATACACCACGCCCGAAATGGAATTCGGAAAAGACGGATGGTCAACGCGATTGAGCACAACTGCACCGACTGCGACCTGCCCTTCGTAGGGCTCGCCACGCGCTTCGCCGTTAATTACTCTTGCGAGGAGCTCTATATTTGCCTCATTTGGCGAGGATGTGCTTGCACTTCCACTACCGCTGCTGCTGAAAATCCCCATAGCATTGAGCGTCTTTTCCCCTGCCACACCGTCGGCGACAAGTCCATTCTTTTTCTGGAAGCTTTTCACGGCATTTTCAGTTTGCCAGCCGTAAACTCCGTCAACGCTTCCGCCGTAATATCCCCAATTTTTAAGCTTCGTCTGGATTTTGCGCACTTCTTCCCCGCGCGAACCATTTTTTGATACGGCAAATGCGTTCACGCACAACACCAAAAGTACCGCAATTGTAGTTATAAGTATGCGTTTTCTTTTCTTAATGCGCCTCCTTTTCTATCCTTAACAACCTTTAGTGTTGGTCGTTAAGGCTACTGTCATTATTGTCCCAGGGCAAAAATTTTATTCATTTTTTGAAAAATCCCCCTCAAAACCGCAAAAAATGGTAGACATATATTTTTTTGTATGATAAAATGATACAATCTAGGAGTGTGTGATTTTATGAGAATCAGGGGAATTATTTTTATAACACTTGCAGTTTTGGGAGCGATTCTTAATTTCTCCGCAAAACTTCTTTCGGAAAAGACAAAATTTTCCGAGCTTACTATAAAAGCATTCTCATTTATTGTGGTGCTCATATCAATTACGCTTCTCTTTATCTTTGGTAAATAACATCTTGAAAGGATGGATATACATTGAAAAACATCGAAAAAACCTATAATCCGTCAGAAATCGAGGACAAGCTCTATAAAAAATGGATTGACGGCGGATATTTCCACGCTGAACCTGACAGCGAGAAGGAGCCTTACACAATCGTAATTCCTCCGCCAAATGTAACAGGTCAGCTTCATATGGGCCACGCCCTTGACGAAACTTTGCAGGATATTCTTATCCGTTATAAGAGAATGCAGGGCTACAGCGCTCTCTGGGTTCCCGGTACTGACCACGCAGGTATCGCTACACAGATCAAGGTTGAGGAAAATCTCCGCGTTAACGAAGGTCTTACACGCTATGACCTCGGTCGTGAAAAGTTCCTTGAAAGAGTGTGGGACTGGAAAAATCAGTACGGCGACAGAATTATCAATCAGCTTAAAAAGCTCGGTTGTTCTTGCGACTGGGAACGCGAACGCTTCACAATGGATGAAGGTTGCTCCAAGGCAGTAAGAGAAGTTTTCGTAAACCTTTACGAAAAAGGACTTATCTACAAGGGTAACAAGATTATCAACTGGTGTCCCAGCTGTGCGACAGCTCTTTCCGACGCCGAGGTTGAATATTCCGAGCAGGCAGGTCATTTCTGGCACATCCGCTATAAGATGAGCGATTCTGACCGCTACATTGAAATTGCTACAACTCGTCCCGAAACACTTCTTGGCGATACAGCTATCGCAGTTCATCCCGAGGATGAAAGATACGCAGACCTCGTTGGAAAGACTTGTATCCTTCCCCTTGTTGGTCGTGAAATCGTAATCGTTGCTGACGAATATGTTGAAAAGGACTTCGGTACAGGTGCCGTTAAGATTACACCTGCACACGACCCCAACGACTTTGAAGTTGGTCTTCGTCACAACCTTCCCATCATCAATGTAATGAACCCCGACGCTACAATCAATGCAGAGGGTGGAAAATATCAGGGACTTGACCGCTACGAAGCGCGTAAGCAAATTGTAAAAGACCTTGAAGAATGCGGTGCACTCATCAAGGTTGAGGATTATACTCACAATGTTGGTACTTGTTACCGTTGCGGAACAACTGTTGAGCCTCTTACAAGCGACCAGTGGTTCGTTAAGATGCAGCCTCTCGCTGAGGAAGCTCTCCGCGTAGTATACGACGGCGAAGTTAAGTTTGTTCCCGAAAGATTCACAAAGACTTACACCAACTGGATGGAAAATGTTCACGACTGGTGTATTTCCCGTCAGCTTTGGTGGGGACACAGAATTCCCGCGTTC
>JAZRFX010000290.1:0-1386 GCA_045643845.1 Clostridia bacterium
ATTCTTCTATAGCGGCTTCTTTATCATCAAGAACTGCATTGTCCAGGACGGCATAAGGATTTCTTGACAACGCGCCATAATTTGAAAGCGCTACCTTGTCGTAAAAAATGCCATTGTCAATAGGCGCAACAAGCGGTCTTAAATCCGACAAAATATGCTCGTGCGGAAGCGCCGCTTTTACAAGCGAGCTATCAATATTACCAAGGACGGTCTGAATCATAAAATTGCCACCTCATCAGTTCATACTTTCTTAATTTTAATTATAAAAAAACGAGTCTGCAATGTCAATCAAATTCAACCCTTTTTACTGATTATTCAGCAGGAAAATCATATTTTGGAATAAGGAGGAGAATTTTCTCATCTATTGAAAAAAATGTTTTTCTATGGTATAATGATTTTATTGGAGATGAAATCAGCGATATAAATCTCTTGCGAGATTTTCGATATGTACTGCGTACGCGATATATCTTCGATGCGATATGTCCCTTCGGGACGAGAAATAAGGAAGTGTTTAAATTATGAAGCATCATATTTATAGCATACCGCTTACGGAGGCTCTTGAGGCAAAGTGCGGTTGCATACTTTGTAATCTTGAAGAAAAATTTGAAGAGCAGGCTGTCGATTATTTCCTCGGCGCGTCTATGATGGAGCCTGACGCACGAGAAATCACAAACGAAAAAGGTTTTTGCGGAAGGCATCTTAAAAAGCTTTTTGAAAAGCCGAATAAATTGAGCCTTGCGCTGACACTTGAAACGCATGTCAAGGAGCTTGAAGAAAACCTTGATATACATAAAAAAGAGGGGCACTTTTCGAAAGAATCTACAGCATATCTTACGAGCGAGGCTATGTACAAATCGGTAAGAAGCTGTGCACTTTGCGACAAATTCAACGCCCAGCTCGACAAGGCTGCAGGAAATATCGCATACCTTTGGGCGAAGAATGACGATTTCAGAATAATGCTTGAAAAAACTGACGATGTGCTTTGCCTTGAGCATTGTGCGCTCGCAATCAAAATGTGTGACGGCGAAATAAGTGCGTTCAAGAAAAATGACTATATCAATATGCTGATTAAAAAGCAAAAGAAATTACTCTCTGCGCTCCACGAAAATTTGCACAATTTCACGCTTTCGTTTGATTATAGAAATTCAGGAAAGCCACTTACTCCCGAGGAAAAATCATCGGTACAAACTGCAGTTAAGTATTTAGGTAAATATTGATAGAAAAAGGACTTTCATCTTCGAAAAGATGAAAGTCCTTTTTATTATGCAAGTAAAATTTCTTCGCCCTTGCCTCGTTTGATGAGTCCTTCGCGGGCGATATCGAGCATTTTTGAGCAAAGCTCGTCTAAAATATAGCGCGGTGCGATTTCTTCCTCGCGGCACTCCG
>JAZRFX010000291.1:0-6798 GCA_045643845.1 Clostridia bacterium
ATTTTATAGAAAAAGCAAAGGCAAAAGGCTGGCAGGTTGAAATCGGCGAGCAGCCGATATCAGGAAACACCGTCTGCATCACAATGAACCCCGAGGCAAAGGGAAAGCCCGTGTGTCTTTCAGGTCATATGGATACAGTCCATCCCGTCGGTGCTTTCGGCAATCCTCCTATGCGCGTTGAAGGCGAAAAGATTATCGGACCTGGTGTAGTGGACTGTAAGGGTGGTATCACAGCATCATTTTTTGCTATGGATGCTCTTGAAAAAGCAGGCTTTACAGCGCGTCCCGTAAAACTCATTTTGCAAAGTGACGAGGAGAACAGCAGCCGTAACAGTAATAAAACAACCGTTGATTTTATGTATGAAAAGGCAAAAGGATGCGTTGCGTTCCTCAACACAGAACCGGGCTATAAGGAAGGCCATGTAATCACACGAAAAGGCATAATGAAATACCGCTTTGAAATTACGGGAAAGGCGGCTCATTCAGCATCCTGCTTTGATGGGGCGAGTGCTATCTGTGAAGCGGCATATAAAATAATGAAGTTTGAAAAGTATAAGGAAGTTGAGGGCATAACCTGCAACTGCGGAATAATAAAGGGCGGAACTGCCGAGAACACAGTTCCTGAAAAGTGCACATTTTCCGCTGACTTCCGCTTTGCTACGGATGAGCAAAAGGAAGAAATAGAAAGAGTTGTAAAAGAGGTTTCCTCGGAGTCTTATATTGAAGGAACTACAACCTCCTACACTCTTGCAAGCACACGCTGTGCTATGGTAAGAACTGATGAAAATGTAAGACTTTTTGAAAAGGTCAGAAAAATCTATCTCGAAAACGGTCTTGATGATGTGAAAATGATTTCTTCCCGCGGCGGTGCGGATTCTGCTGATATGACAGCGCGCGGAATAACCTGTCTCGAATCCTTCGGCACAATCGGTGGAAATTTGCATCGACTTGACGAATTTATCTATCTTGATTCACTCAATGTTGCGGCGAAACGAATCGCGGCAGTAACATATTGTATTGAGGACTAAATTGGAGAAAAGATTATGCTTAAACGATTTTTAAGTTATTACAAACCGCATAAGAAAATGCTTGCACTTGATATGCTTGCGGCGTTTATGATATCACTTATCGGTATGATATACCCCGTCATAACAAACAAGATGCTCAACGAGTATATCCCCAACAAAATGTACAAAACTATCGTAATTGCAGGACTTGTTGTTCTTGCACTTTACATTGCAAGAATGTTTTTGCGCTATTTTGTGCAGTATTACGGGCATCTTATCGGCGTTAAAATGCAGTCACAGATGAGGCAGGACCTCTTTGCGCATCTGCAAAAACTCCCATACAAGTTCTATGACAACAACGAAACGGGAAAGATAATGACCAGAATCACGAGCGACCTTTTTGAAGTGAGTGAGCTTGCGCACCACGGTCCTGAAAATCTTATCATATGCACGGTTATGATTGGCTTATCGTTTGTTTATCTTTCTACAATAAATTTTGCACTTACGCTTATAATATTTGCGTGCGTCCCAGTTCTTTGCCTTGTAAACCTGCGTTACCGCAAGGCTATGAAAAGGGCGTTTGACGATCGTAGGAAAAGTAACGCAATAATAAACGCGGCGGTTGAAAGCAGTATTACGGGCATCCGCGTGACAAAGGCATATACCAATTCAAAAACTGAAGTGGAAAAATTTGCAAAGGGCGACATCGCATTTGTGAACGCATCTAAAGATGCGTATAGCGCAATGGCTAAATTCCATTCAGCATCTTCTTTTATAACTGACATTTTCAATGTTGCAATTCTCATTGCAGGCGGACTTTTCCTTTATAAAGGGAAAATATCCTTCGGCGATTATTCAACCTTCATCATTTCAGTAAACCTCTTTATGACACCCGTTAACACGCTCATAAACTTCAATGTTGAACAATTCCAAAATGGTGTCAGCGGCTTCCGTCGCTTCGTTGAAATTATGGAAGAAGAACCTGAATACGAAAAGGAAACAGCGATTGAGCTTACCGATGTTAATGGCGAAATTGAATTTAAAAATGTCACCTATTCATACGACGCCACAAAGGAAGTTCTTAATAATGTCAATATGAAGGTGGAGAAGGGACAAAAGCTCGCCCTCGTAGGTCCGTCAGGCGGCGGAAAGACGACTATTTGCCACCTGCTTCCGAATTTCTATGCTCTTTCCGAAAGCTCGGGGGAAATTCTCATTGACGGAAAGAATATAAAGGATTTAACCCTTGAAAGTGTCCGCAAAAATATCGGTATCGTTCAACAGGATGTGTTCCTTTTTGCAGGAACGATTAAGGATAATATAATCTACGGCAAGCCTTCCGCGAGTGATGAGGAAATCATCAACGCGGCAAAAAAAGCTAACATTCACGACTATATAATGACACTTCCAAACGGTTATGATACCGAAATCGGCGAGCGCGGAGTAAAGCTTTCAGGCGGTCAGAAGCAAAGAATAAGTATCGCCCGAGTATTCTTAAAAGACCCCGCAATCCTTATTCTTGACGAGGCTACAAGCGCGCTTGACAACACTACCGAGGTTCTTATACAAGAGGCTCTTGACGAGCTTTGTAAGGGCAGGACAACTCTTGTGGTAGCGCACAGACTTTCTACCATAAGAAACGCCGACGAAATAGTAGTTGTAACCGAAGGCGAAATAGTAGAACGCGGTACGCACGAAGAACTTGTAGAAAAAGATGGAGTGTACAAAAAATTGTACGCACTTCAATTCCGCGACAACGACTTTTTCAGTTAAGAGGTAAAAAATATGAACAATAAAAAAAGCATACTACTCACATTGCTTGGAACAATGATTACAGGCTTTGCGATAGGCTCATTTTTGACACCGAATAAAATTGTAGGTGGTGGAGCGTCGGGTATATCGACAATTATCTATCACACATTTAATATTCAACCTGGTTTGAGCTTCTTTCTTATAAACATTTTGTTCCTTCTTGTAGGACTTAAAGTTCTTGGAAAAGTGTTTGTAACAAAAACGCTTCTTGGAATAACTATTCTTTCTTTGTTTACAGAGATTTTTACATTGTTTCCGATTTGCACGGAGGAAAATCTCATTCTCTCGGTGATTTTCGGTGGTGCTCTTTATGGAGTCGGCATCGGTATCGCTTTCGCGGCAGGTGCTTCGACAGGCGGTACTGATATAATAGGAAGAATTATACAGACAAAGTTTCCGACAGTTCCAATCGGGAAAATGCTTCTTTTTGTAGATGGTGTAATTATCCTTGTTTCTCTCATTGTTTTTAAAGATATTGAACTTGTTCTTTTCGGTGTTTTGGCGCTTTTGATATCAAGCTTTTCGATAGACCTTGTTATAACGAAGCTCAATGTTTCTAAAATCGCTTTTGTTATTACTGATAAAGGCGAAGAAATTTCAAAATATCTTATCTCTACATCTCCGCGCGGAGTAACTCTTATCGATGTCCACGGTGCATACTCGGATACTGATAAGAAAATGCTTTTCTGCGCACTCAAGGAAAGCGAAACTGAAAGCTTCCAAAAGAAAATTCTTGCAATTGACCCTGACTCATTCACGGTTTTTGCGGAATCGCAGCGAATTAAAGGAAACGGATTTTATATTTATAAATAAAGAGGAGGAAAATTTATGTATTGCAAAAATTGTGGGGAAGAGCTTCCCGAAAAAGCAAAATTTTGTCTTAACTGCGGATTTGATTTGTCCGCACAGGAAGAACCTGTTGAGGAAATCGAAAATGTAATCGCAGAGGAAACTGTGGATGAAGTAGATGCATCTTTGCAAGAAATTGTGGAGGAAGTAACTTCAACCATGGAAGAGCCTGCTGTGGAGAATGAAGTGCCCGATGAAATCACAACAGAGCCGATAAAGAAAGAAAAAGGAAATGCAGGAAGAAACATTCTTTCAATCCTTTGTGCAGCACTCATTTTTATAGTTGCAATTGTTACAATGTCGGTAATTTCCTTCCGCGGAAGTGTTACTGAAACGCATCTGGGAAACATCCTTGAAGAAATAGATGTAAGAGAAGCGTTTGAGGATGAAATGGTTCAGGATTATGTTTTCCTCGATCTCCGACCTTCCGAAGCTGAAAAAATATATGAAGAAGGAACTTTGAAGGAATTCATAGAGGGAAAGGTTTACGAATGCTTTGAATACATTCTTGGCGGTAGCGAGCCTGGCGATATATATGCAGATGATTTTGTCGAACTGATTGAAGAAAATGAGGACATCATTTTAGAGGAAACTGGGGTAGAACTCAGCGAAAGTGATTATGAGACAATCGAAGAATTCGGCGAAAATCTCGAAGACAGCACAAAGGTTAACGAAATTGTCAAAATCGTAAGAACTGCTTGTTCAGTGCTTGTAATAATCGCACTTGTGCTGATTATAGCTCTCTTGTCTTTTGCTATCTTCAAAATAAGAAAGAGAAAGATTGAAACGCTCCATTGGATTGGCACCACATTAACCTTGACAGCAATCATAACATTGATTTCAGGAGTGGCATTGAAAATTTTGTCAGGAAGCGTATTCTTTATGAGTACGCTTGTAGATATGGTAGCACAGCTTTACATAACTGAACTTTTCGGCGTTCTTATGATGAATGGCTTTGTTTTACTTGTTGTAGGCGCTTTGATGATTGTTATATATAAATTGATAGCAGGAAAAAAGAAATAAAAGAGGTTTCAAATGAAAATAATCCTGACAACACTTAATGCAAAATACATACATACAAGCCTCGCACTACGCACAATAGCAGGCGTTTGCGGAAAGTTCGCGCCCGAAATACGCGAATTTACAGTCAATGACAATATTGACAGCATTATCGCGTCGCTTCATCGTGAAAAGGCGGATGTAATTGCATTTTCGTGCTATATCTGGAATATTGAAAAAGTCCTCTATATCGCGCAGACTCTTAAAGAAGTAAATCCATCAGTTAAAATAGTTCTCGGCGGTCACGAGGTATCTCACGACAGTTGTGAAGTTCTCGCGGAAAATCCATACATAGATTTTGTAATATCAGGAGAAGGGGAGAAGGCTTTCCCCCTTCTCCTTGATGCGCTTTCAGGGAAATCTTCGCTTTCGGATGTGCCTTCTCTTACATACAGGGAAGGTGGAGAAATTTCGTCAAATCCCATAGCAATCGGCGGCGACATAAATGAATATCCCTTTGCCTATGACGAAAGTATCCGCGAATATAAAGGGAAGATAATCTATTACGAATCCTCGCGCGGATGCCCGTTTAATTGCAGTTACTGTCTTTCGGGCGATAACAGACGGGTTTCGTTCCTCGATATCGACCGCGTTAAAAAGGAACTTTTGTTTTTTATTGAAAACGATGTGCCTCTTGTAAAATTTGTCGACCGCACCTTTAACGCCGATAAAAAGAGAGCACTTGAAATATGGAAATTCATTATCGAAAACAGCAAAAAAACCTGTTTTCATTTCGAACTTGCAGGAAGTCTTATTGATGACGAAGCGATAGATCTCTTGAAAACCGCACCCAAAGGAATAATTCAGTTTGAAATCGGTGTGCAGTCAACCAATCCCGAAACGATAAAGGCGATAGGGCGTAATATTGAATTTGAAAAAATAAAGGAGAATGTAAAAAAACTCCTTGAAAATGACAATATCCATATTCATCTTGACCTTATTGCAGGACTTCCTTATGAGGATTACGAATCCTTCAAAAAATCGTTTGACGATGTTATTTTGATAAAACCCCATGTGCTTCAACTCGGTTTTTTAAAAATGCTCAAAGGCTCGCGCCTTCGTGGTGAAGCGGAAAAATACGGCTACAAGTACAAGAAAAAAGCCCCATATGAAGTAATGGAAAACAGTTTTATCTCCTTTGACGAACTGATAAAGCTGAAATATATCGAGGATTTATTTGAACGCTACTACAACAGCGGAGAATTTCGTCGCACGATGGATTTCCTTTTCGGTAAAACCGATTCTCCGTTTGGAATTTTTGAAACGATTTATAACTATTTTGAAGAAAAAAGCCTTTTTGAAAAAAGCATTTCGCTTGAAAATTACTATGAAGTAATCCCCGAAATTTTTGATTTTGAGGGGATAGATGAATATGTAAGAGCAGACCGCCTGACTAATAAAAAGGCGCGCCTATCTTACGAAAACGATAAAGAATTCAAGGAGCAGTGCTTTGAATTTTTGAAAAAAGAGAAAAACCTTGAAAAATACATCCCCGAATTTTCAGGAATGCCCGCGCGAAGGATTTATAAACACCTTCGTTTTGAAAAGCTTTTCGGCGAGGTTTATTTGTACAATGTAAATCAAAGTTTACTTAAAAAGGTGGACAAAGCTGACTTTTGGGATTGAAAAAAGCCTTAAAATATGGTAAAATATCCCGCAGTAGCATTAAGAGGAGTTGTTTTGAATGAAAGAGATTAAGGAATTAAGATTCGAGGACTTAACCGTTGAACAAAAAATCGGTATGCTCTTCGTTGTCCGCGGTTTCCGTGACGATGAAGATAAGGCATTCGTCCTCGATATGATAAAGAAGCACGCCGTTGGCGCTGTTCAGATTTGGCTTTGGGGCGACTATCAGTCACTCGTTAATGAAGTGAAGGAAGCGGCTGATTACCCCATCCTTATTTGTGCGGATATGGAAAAAGGCTTCCCCAAGAGTCAGTATAAAATCGGTTCGCAAATGGTTCTCGCCGCAACAGGCGACGAGAAATACGCTTATGAATTTGCGCGCCTCGCCGCAATTGAATCCAAGAGAGCAGGCTATAACACGGTTTGGGGCCCGATTGTTGATATC
>JAZRFX010000292.1:0-1325 GCA_045643845.1 Clostridia bacterium
CCCCAACACACTTGTTGCACCCATAAATATCGCCGATTTTACAAAGTGCGAAGCGGTGCTCGAAGTTATCTATAATCCTTCGAAAACAAAGCTCATCCTCGATGCCGAAAGATGCGGAGTAAAGGCTATAAACGGTCTTACAATGCTTGTCGCACAGGCAAAAAAGGCGTGCGAGCTTTTTGAAGGGAAAGCCGTTCCCGACAGCAAAATTGATGATATCGTAAAGAAAATTGAAAATTCCACAAAAAATATCATCCTCGTCGGTATGCCTGGGTGCGGAAAATCAACTGCGGGAAAAAACCTTGCAAAGCTTTTGAATCGCCCCTTCTTTGACAGCGACGACGAAATTGCAAAGCTTGGAGAAACTCCTGCCGAGCTTATCGAAAAGTACGGCGAGGAGCATATGAGAGGGATTGAAAGTCAGATTCTTGAAAAGCTTTGTAAAGAAAGCGGACTCGTTATCGCAACAGGCGGCGGCGCTGTAACCAAAGCGCGAAACTTTGATATCATCCGCCAGAATGCAACAGTCTTTTTCATCGAGCGACCGCTTGAAACTCTTTCTACCCACGGAAGACCACTTTCGCAAGGCGGAACAGAAAAACTGCGTGCGCTTTATAGTGCGCGCTATCCGCTTTATAAAGAAATTTGCGATTTCTCGGTAGAGTCGCAAAAAACCTGGCAGGAAACCGTGAAACTTATAGAAGAAAAATTGAGGTAATAAATATGAAAATACTTGTAATAAACGGCCCCAATATGAATATGCTCGGCGTAAGAGAGCCGAATATATATGGAAAAGAAACTTATAAGGATTTAGTAAATAAAATCAAAGCCCACGCAAAGAAAAAGGGCGTAAAGGTTAAATTCCTTTGCTCCAACCACGAGGGCGTAATTGTGGATAATATCCACCGTGCCTATGGGAAAATTGACGGCATCGTTATAAATCCTGCCGCATATACACATACAAGTATCGCTATTTTAGATGCTCTTAAAACCGTAGGGATTCCCACTATTGAAGTGCACATCAGCGAGATTTCCGAAAGAGAATCCTTCCGCCAGTTTTCCTACATTTCCCTCATCGCAAAAAAGGTAATTACAGGACATGGAACCGACGGATACCTCGAAGCAATAGACGCTCTTTGCAAATAATTTAAAAAAACTAAAAAAAATGCTTGACTTTTGCCTGACGCTATATTATAATAGCCAATGTGTCAGGCGAAAGTCAGATATGTGGCGGTGTAGCTCAGTTGGCTAGAGCAAACGGTTCATACCCGTTAGGTCGGTGGTTCGAGCCCACTCGCCGCTACCATTATTTGGCCCGTTGGTCA
>JAZRFX010000293.1:0-1751 GCA_045643845.1 Clostridia bacterium
ATTATTTTTGTAAGTTCATTATGTGCAAGTGTGAATGTTCCTTCTCCTGCTTTGGGAAGGGAGAGCATCTTATCGTCAAGTTCGAGGTCAGCAAGACCTTCAAATGTGCCAAGATGCGGTTCAAGACTCAAGAATCCGTCGTAACCTTCTTTTACAAGTTCACGCACGATCTCTTCAATATGCCCGTCGCCTGCACCTGCAGGAACGATGAAGCCGTCTTCCATTCTTGCATCCTTGATATGAAGATACTCAACATAGGGACGAAGTGTCTTGAAGGCTTCAAGAGTATTTTCCTGAACCTGAACGAAATTTGCAGGGTCAAATACTGCCTTGAAGTTATCGCAGTGAAGTTCCTTCATAAGAGAAAGCACTCTCTCAACGTTTTCGCCGTAGATGTCCTTTTCGTTTTCGTGAAGAAGAACTACGCCGTTTTCCTTTGCATAATCAATAAGCTTTTTAAGGCGCGCCTTAACCTCGGCAATTTCTTCCTCGGTCCATTCGCCGCCTTCGTTGTAGAAGCTGAACATTCTGATATATTTCGTATCAAGCTCTTTTGCGATTTTTACAACGTGCTTGTACATTTCAAAATGCTCGGTAAAATCGTCACCAATTTTCATCTTACCAACGGGAGAGCCGATTGAAGATGCCTTGATGTTATATTTTGCCATCATTTCCTTGAGGTCGGCAATTTCCTCATCATTCAAGAGAGAAATGTTTTTGCCGTTGATACCTCTGGGCTCAAAATAAGAAATACCGAGTTTGTTAAACACTTCAAACTGAACTTTAACATCGCTTGATATTTCGTCTGCAAAGCCGCTCAATTTAATCATAACTAAAAAGCACCGCCTGTCGCATAAATTTAATATTTACAAAATGATTCTATTATAATATAATTATATAAAACATTGGTTTTTTATGGAATGGTTTATATTATCCGTATATGTTATTTTTCGCACGATTTTAAGGAGTGAGTCTATGAATTCATATATAGTAAGCGATGTCATTTACTATTGCAACCGTTCAGTTAAGTATTCATTAGCGATAGATGAAAAAGAGCTTGATTACTATGATTTCACTTTTGTACTGAGCGGAAGCCTGACATATTTTGTTAACGGCGAAAAAATTGTTGTTGAAAACGGCGATGCAATCTTCCTGCGTCCCGGCGACTCAAGATGCCGCGCAGAAGGAAAGGCTCCCGCGCACTATATCAGTTTCAACTTTCTGTCAGACAATGAGAAGATGCTTCCTTTTGGGAGGGTAATGAAAAAATGTATCAGCGGAGATATAAGACGACTTATATCCGTTTACCCTCCTCAGCACCTCGTAGAGCGATTTCACGCAAAGGAAAAGTGTCAGAACATATTAAATTATATTCTCCTTGAACTGTATGACCGTCACAAAATGCGAAGCACAAACGAGCACGTTATAAAAATTATAAAATATGTCGATGAGCATATAACTGAAAGAATGTCGCTGTGGGATATTGCTGAAAAGTTCCACCTTTCAAAAGAACATACGTCGTATATTTTCAAGCGCGAAATGGGAACTCCACTCGTGTCATACATAAACGAGCAAAAGTCACTTCTGGCAAAAAAGCTTATATTGAGCGACGAAATGGTTCTTTCCGATATTTCCGATTATTTAGGGTTTGAAAACTACGACTATTTCTCAAAAACATTCAAAAAATATATGGGTGTGACACCACTCAAGTTAAAGAAAAACAAGTCCGCGCAATAAAAATGCGCGGACTT
>JAZRFX010000294.1:0-5276 GCA_045643845.1 Clostridia bacterium
CTTGAATTCCTTGAAGGTAAGGAGCTTCCCGGCATTGTAGCACTTCAGGATAAGTAAAACTTTCGTGTCGAAAGTTTTACTTCGTAAAAGCATTCGCCACGAGGGAAGGGCTTTCGCTCGCGCACCGCTCACCGCGGTAGCCCTTTATAGGTGTTAAAATAGAGGTACACGCCCCCGATTTTAACGGATTTAATTTAAGGGGAAACCCCTTAACAACCCCGAAAATCAAATAGCAAAGAAAGAGGTGAAAGGTCTTTCTTATAAGAATTATTGTCTTATGAGAAGAATCGTTTTGCCTCTTATTTTTTTGAGGTGATATTATGAAAGATACCACAATTTGTGCACTTTCCACTCCTCGTGGAAAAGGTGGCATCGCCGTAATCCGTGTAAGTGGCGAAAAAGCGCTTGAAATCACGGAAAAAACGGTGAAATCAAACAAAAAAATAACTGAAGCTGACGGCTACACCATCGTTTATGGAAAGGCTTTCGGGAAAGAAAAGGAAATTGACGAGGTTTTAGTCAGCGTTTTCCGCGCACCCAATTCCTTTACGGGCGAAAATGTGTGCGAAATTTCCTGCCACGGCTCAATGCTCAGCGCCGAGAGAATAATAGACGCGCTTTTAGAGAATGGTGCATCGCTTGCAACGAAGGGCGAATTTACGAAAAGAGCCTTCTTGAATGGAAAAATGTCGCTTACCCAGGCGGAAGCCGTTCATGATATCATCGAATCCAAGACAGACGAGGCGCTTTACGCCGCGGTAAATCGTCTCAACGGCGCAATTACAAAGCCTATTATAAAAATCCGCGAGGAGCTGCTTGATTTACTTGCCGCAATTCAGGTTTCAAGCGATTTTCCCGAGGAAGATATCGATACTTTCGCAGGCGGCGAGCTTATAGATAAGCTTAAAAATGTTGAAACCGAGCTTTTAACTCTTAAAAAGAGCGCAAGACGAGGCGAAGCACTCAATCAGGGTATCACCTGTGCGATTTGCGGCATTCCCAACACGGGAAAAAGCTCTCTTCTGAACGCTCTTGTTGAGAAAAAGAAGGCAATCGTAACCGATATCGCTGGAACAACGCGCGATGTTGTCGAGGAATACGCCGATATCGACGGAATCCCCGTAAAATTCGGCGATACTGCAGGAATCCGCGAAAGCAATGACACAGTTGAGGCAATCGGCGTTCAGCGAAGCCACGATTATATAGAAAATGCCGATATTTGTATCTTCGTAACGGAGTGCGGACGCGACTTAACTGACGAAGAAAACGAAATTCTTGAAAAAATCAAGGAAAAAGAACATATTTTAGTTGCAAATAAGAACGATTTAAGCGAAAATGTAAGAGAAGGGTATATCGGAATATCCGCGAAAGAAGAAAATGGCATAGAAACAGTAAAAAAAGCCGTTTCGGATATCATCGGCCATACCGAGAGCCACGCTTTTATAGCAAATGAAAGACAATTCGAGGCAGTTTTGAGAGCCTACGAAAATATTTCAAAGGCAAAAGAAACTATAAAAGACGGATTTTTCAGCGACCTTGCCGCAATTGACATCAGCGCCGCGATAGAAAACCTCGGCGAAGCGGAAGGAATAAGTATAAACCAGGAAACTGTAGACCGTATTTTTGAAAAGTTTTGTTTGGGAAAATAAAATGCGGAATGCGGAATACGGAATGAGGAGTGAACGAAGATTTTCGCCAAAGCGAAAATCAACCAACATTCCGCACTCAACACTCCGTACTCCGCACTTCACACTCGAAAGGAATAGCTTTATGAACGACAACACATTTGATTTTGACATTATAGTCGTTGGTGCCGGTCACGCAGGTTGCGAAGCGGCTTTTGCATCGGCGCGACTTGGTATGAAAACACTTATTATAACGATAAATCTTGACTCAATCGCCAACCTTCCCTGTAATCCGAGCATCGGCGGTACTGCAAAGGGACATCTTGTGCGCGAAATTGACGCGCTCGGCGGGGAAATGGGTAAAGTTGCCGACAAAACCAAGATTCAAACGAGAATGCTCAACCTCCGCAAAGGGCCTGCAGTTCATTCGCTTCGTGCGCAGGCTGACCGCAGAGCGTACCAGATCGAGATGAAAAAACGCCTTGAAAAGCAGGAAAATCTCCATATCAGGCAGGCGGAAGTTAAGGAAATCGAAAAAACTGACGACGGATTCGTCCTTACCATACATACGGGCACAAAATTTTACGCAAAAAGCGTAATTATCTCCACGGGAACCTATATGGAAGGCAAAATCATCATCGGCGAATGCTCATATAGTGGCGGTCCCGACGGACTTTTCCCCTCTATCGGTCTTTCCGCAAGTTTGCAGAAGATGGGCGTTGAGATGATGCGCTTTAAAACGGGTACTCCCGCGCGTGTTCATAAGAGAAGTATTGATTTTTCACGCCTTGAAGTGCAGGAAGGCGACGAGGAAATCGTTCCATTCTCCTTTGAAACCGAAGATGAAGGCGAAAATAAAGTTGCCTGCCATCTTACCTACACAAATCCCACAACTCATCAGATAATCCGCGACAATTTGCACCGCAGTCCCCTTTTCAACGGGCTTATTGACGGTGTTGGTCCGCGTTATTGCCCCTCAATCGAGGATAAAGTAGTGCGTTTTGCCGACCGCGAGCGTCATCAGATTTTCATTGAGCCTATGGGACTTGATACCGAGGAAATGTATCTTCAGGGCTTGAGCTCATCTCTTCCCGAAGATGTTCAGCTCGCGCTTATGCGCAGTATGGAGGGGCTTGAAAATGTTGAAGTAATGCGTAGTGCATACGCAATCGAATACGATTGCTGTAATCCGCTCGGGCTTCGTCCATCCCTTGAAATGCGCGATATAGAAGGGCTTTACGGCGCAGGTCAGTTCAATGGCACAAGTGGTTATGAAGAAGCCGCCGCACAGGGCCTTATCGCAGGAATCAATGCTGCACGAAAACTCAAAGGGCTTCCCCCCGTCGTTTTTGACCGTAGCGAAGCATATATCGGCGTTTTAATCGACGATCTTGTAACAAAAGGCACAAATGAACCCTACAGAATGCTTACATCACGCGCTGAATATCGCCTTTTGCTCCGTCAGGACAACGCGGATTTGCGCTTGACACCTACAGGTTATGAAATTGGGCTTATTTCCGAGGAAAGATACCAAAAATTCCTTGAGAAAAAGGCTAATATAGAGCAGGAAATAGAGCGAATTAACTCCGTAAACATCCCGCCGAGCAAGGAAATCAATGAATATTTGGAAAAAATTGGAAGCCAAACGCTTTCAACGGGTATAAAACTCGCCGAACTCATTAGAAGACCTGAACTTTCATACGAAGAGCTCGCTCCTTTTGATAAAGAGCGTCCCGAGCTTCCAAAAACTCATTGGCAGCAGGCGGAAATCGCTGTAAAATACGAAGGATATATCAAAAGACAGTTCGATCAGGTGGAAAAATTTGCCAAAAATGAGAAAAAACTCATTCCCGAGGACATAAATTACGAAAAAGTGTACGGATTACGCACCGAAGCAAGACAAAAACTTGAAAAAATGCGTCCTGAAAATATAGGTCGTGCAAGTAGAATCAGCGGTGTCAGCCCTGCCGATATCGGAGTGCTCTTAATCTATCTCGCCCAGACTCAAAATCAAAAAGAGGTGTAAAAAATGGATTTAATTAAAGAAGCTGCAAAATTCAACATAGAAGTAAGCGAAAAAGCGAACGAAAATCTCGAAAAATACGCCGAAATGATGCTCCATTACAACGAGGTCATGAACCTGACCGCCATAACCGAACCTGACGAGATTCGCGAAAAGCACTTTTTGGACTCAATTACCCTTATTACAAGCGAAAAACTCACAGAGGGATGCTCTCTTATAGATATCGGCGCAGGCGCAGGCTTTCCCTCGATGCCCGTAAAAATCGTAAGAGAGGATATAAATCTCACAATGCTGGACTCTCTTAACAAAAGAATCAACTTTTTAAACGATGTTATAGTGGAATTGGGCATAAAAAACGCGACAGCAATACATTCCAGGGCTGAAGAAGGCGGAAAAAACAAGAATTTACGCGAAAAATTCGATATAGCAACTGCAAGAGCCGTTGCAGACCTCGCAGTTTTGTCGGAATATGCTCTTCCTTTCGTAAAGTTGGGCGGATATTTCGTAGCCATGAAGGGAAATGCGCCAAAAGAAGAGCTTGAAGGCGCAAAAAAAGCCATAAGAGAGATGGGCGGCGAAGTAGAAGCGGTAAAAGAAATCGTTTTACCTTCAGGAATCAATCATTCTCTTATAATTATAAGAAAAGTAGTAAATACACCGAGCAAGTACCCGAGAAAACCGGGGACACCCTCCAAATCTCCCATAGCATAAGGTCTATAATATAAAATTAAAAGCAAGAAAATCCGTACAAGTTGTATGGATTTTTTCTTTTCCCTGTTTTTTATTCCCGGACCTCTCTGTGCGCAACCCTTTTTGTGTTTTTGCGGAAAAATTGCTCAAAAACAGCCGAAAACCGCTATAATAAGGCGAAAACTTATCGTATAACATCTTTTAAAAATATGCTAAAATTATAAAAAAGACTAATAAAAAGGACTGTTTTTATGATTTTTTCCACCCAAAAGATAAGAATGATTAAAATAGAAGATATAAAACCAAACCCTTATCAAATAAGGCGGAATTTTAATGCAAAATCTCTCAAAAGCCTTGCTTTTTCCATAAAAGAGGTTGGAATATTGTCGCCAATCCTCGTGAGAGCTACGGTTTCAGGATATGAAATAATCGCAGGAGAAAGACGCGCCCGCGCTGCGCAAATGGCGGGACTGAAAACAATCCCTTCTATTATAATAAACGCAGGAGATCGTGAATGCGCGCTTTTAAGCATGGTGGAAAATCTCCATCGGGAAAATTTAAGCGTTTTTGAAGAAGGGGAAGGCTATTTCAATCTAATCAGCTACCATAGAGTAAAAAAAGAGGGTCTCTCAAAGAAAATAACGCAAAAAAGCGAAAAAATAAACGAAAAAATAAGACTTTTATCGCTTTCCGCACCAATACGATACAAAATAGAAGAAAATAATATAGAAGAAGCGGTGGCGCGAGAGCTCCTGAAATTGCACAGCGACGAAAAACAATTGGAAATTATCGAAAAAATCACACAAGAAGGACTAAATAGAAAACAATCGGCGTTGCTTGTAAAAGAAGCTCTGCGCGAAATGACTCTCCAAACAGCTTCGCGAAAAGACCGTGAACGAGAACGCGACAAAACTCCTCTCTACATAAATACAGTTACG
>JAZRFX010000295.1:0-2611 GCA_045643845.1 Clostridia bacterium
ATCGGTGCGGCAGATGGTCCTACATCAATTCTCGTTTCGCAGGTTCTTCATTCAAAATATGTCGGCGCAATAGCCGTTGCGGCATATTCTTATATGGCACTCGTTCCGATTATTCAGCCTCTTGCTATAAAGATGGTTACAACTAAAAAGGAACGCAAAATCAAAATGGAATACAACCCTGCAAATGTTTCAAAGTCACTTCGTATCGCATTCCCCATAATCGTAACATTCATCGCAGGCTTTATAGCTCCCACATCAGTAGCTCTCGTTGGCTTCCTTATGTTTGGTAACCTTTTAAGAGAATGCGGCGTTCTTGATTCACTTTCAGAAACAGCGCAGAAATCTCTTGCAAATCTCATAACTCTTCTTCTCGGTATAACAATTTCATTCAGTATGCAGGCAAAAGAATTCGTAACACTCAATACACTTATCATTATGGGACTCGGTCTTGTAGCGTTCATATTTGACTCTATCGCAGGCGTGTTCTTTGCGAAGTTCCTTAACCTTTTCTCGAAGAAGAAAATCAACCCCATGGTTGGTGCTGCAGGTATCTCTGCATTCCCGATGTCTTCACGCGTAATTCAGAAGCTCGGTCAGGAGGCAGATCCTCAGAACTTCCTTCTTATGCACGCGGTTGGTGCTAATGTTTCAGGACAGATTGCATCAGTTATTGCAGGCGGAATGATTCTCAGTCTTGTTCCGCAGTTGATTAAATAAGGGAGGATACGAATATGAAAGATTTAATGAACGCAGTACAGGTTATGTGGCAGGGGATGCTCGCTATATTTATAGTAATGGCACTTATTGCCGCAATCGTTTATGTATTTACTAAATTTTCAAAATAAACTATAAAAATGGAGTCGAAAGACTCCATTTTTTGTTTGCATAATGTTAAAAAAGGTGTTAAAATAGATTAAAGAAAAACCTCTCACAAACGGAGTGAAACTTATGAAAAAGTGGAAGACGCTACTTGCATTGTGCATTATAATAATTGCTTCTTTCGTATGCATCAGTATAATCAATCAGTCAGTTAATGCGGAAAACGGATTTGCGGTTGTATTTAACGGGGAAGTTACCGACTTTAAATCCGTTCTTATAGAAGATTCGCACCATGTTCCTATGAAAAATATTTTTGAAAAAATGGGAGCACGCGTGTTTTTCAGAGAACGCGACGATAAAATCATTGCTTTGACGCGTGACGGCGACACTATAATACATACTGTCGGAGAAAACAAATTTATTGTCAACGACAAGGAAAAGGTGTTTGAAAAACCTACCTTGTGGGAAGACGGCGAAGTGTATATTTCAGTCGAGGTAATGGACTCTCTTTTATATGCCGATGAAATCACTTTCAAGGGCGGAAAACTGAATATACAAAAAACCTTTGAAAACAACGAATATCATAAGCTTGTCAAAGAAATTCTTGATGTATCAAAGGACAGTAGCTTTCATCCCGAAAAATTTCAAAGATACATAAACTTTTATATGAAAAATTTCTCATACAGCGCAGAGGAAGTTCTTTTAAGGGTAAATATCGGACTTGATTATCCATTCTATGAGAATATAAAGACTATTGAAAATCCTCACGAGCTTTTGGTACTGGTCAATAAATACAATCAATTGCCGAAAGGTTTTGAGCAGTACAATCTTGTCAATATGGAAAAGAAGCACACGGCAAGCGACGGGAAGCAGTACCTGCTTTTAGATACTGCGTACGAGCAATATGTGAAGATGTCTGACGCCGCGAAAAAGGATGGGCACTCGATGTATGTCGTTTCGGCATACAGAACCGAAGATTATCAGAACAATCTTTACAACAAAAAAGTAAGAACCTCGGGAAAAGTATACGCCGATAATTATTCCGCCCGTGCGGGACATTCAGAACATCAGACGGGACTTGCCATCGATATAAATTCCACAAGCGGTACATTTGAATATACTGCGGAATTCAGGTGGCTTCAGCAGCACGCGCACGAATACGGATATATTATGCGATATCCCAAGGGTAAAGAATGGATTACGGGCTATTCTTATGAACCGTGGCATTACCGCTATGTTGGAGTAGATGTTGCAACGAAAATACACGAAGAAGGCATCACCTATGAGGAATACTACGCAAAATATATAGCGGCAGGCGAATACAAATAATAAAGACATTAAACAGAGAACTTGCAAAAAGCTGAACAGTTTGGGGTTGATGTCCCCGCTGGCGGGGAAAATGTCCGAAGGACAAAAGGGGCACGCCGCAGGAAGCGGGGGGCACTTTTTGTGCAATCCGAGGAGGCGTTTTATGAACATCGAAACACTTATGGAAAAATTAAACTGTACTATATGGCCTGAAAGCTGGCATAACATATATGCAGATGCTATAAAAAAATACGAGGAGGAAGGTCTTCCTTGTGCAACTGAAGAATACTACGACAAGCTCGAGGAAAAGTATGGTATGTTCGGCGAAAAGCTTGATGCCTACAAGCGTGCCGCCGTGGCAATATCGAAAAAAGAAGACCTTAAAAAGCTTCTCGCTATAGTATCTTATTCAATGAACTCGGGAGAAGGAACTGAAAGCTTCATTCCCCCTCAACCACCCCCTGGGGAAGATCCCCTTCCATAC
>JAZRFX010000296.1:0-2491 GCA_045643845.1 Clostridia bacterium
GTCTGACCGAAGCCCTCGTAAATCTTAAGACCTGTTGCTTCAAGCCACTTGTTGTAGATTTCAGGGTTGAGCGCTTCACCTGCTGTACAGCAATGTGTAAGAGATGAAAGGTCGTATTTCTTAACATCGTTCAAGAGCATCATACGATACATTGTAGGCGGAACGCAGAATGTTGTAACCTTGTAGTCCTGAAGAACGCCGAGGATATCGGCACCGTCGAACTTTTCAAAGTCATAGACGAGAACTGCGGATTCGCCGAACCACTGACCATAGATTTTACCCCAAAGGGATTTGAGCCAGCCTGTATCGGAGATTGTGAAATGAAGACCGCCATCAACAACTCTATGCCAGAAAACACCCGTCATAATATGGCCGAGGGGGTACTTGAAGTTGTGAGTGATGATTTTGGGATAGCCTGTTGTACCTGATGAGAATGCCATAAGCATTGTATCATTTACGGTTGTATCCTCGTCACCTGTGGGACGCTGCCACTGGTCGCTCGCCATTTCAAAGCCTGCTTCAAAGTCAATCCAGCCTTCGCCTGCATCCTTATGCTTTGTAACAAACTTCAAAATCGGATGATCGTACTGCTCCTGCATTTCGTCGAAGTACTCAGTAGCGTGACCGTCGCCTGTTATAACAGCGGCTTTTACATTTCCGACATTACAGCGGTAGACATAGTCCTTGCCCTTGAGCATATCAGTTGCCTGAACAACAACTGCGCCGATTTTATGAAGACCAAGGATGCAGAACCAGAAATAGTAGCTTCTCTTAAGGGTAAGCATTACTGTATCGCCCTTTTTGATGCCCATATATTTAAAGTAGTTTGCAGCCTTGTTTGATGCAAGCATCATATCACGGAAAGTGAATCGTTTAACTTCACTCTTATCGCCTGAAATCCAAACCATTGCAAGCTTGTCGGGTTTCTCGGTACCGAGCACATCGATTACATCGTATGCAAAGTTAAAGTCATCACGATATTTTAAAGTATAGTTTGTCTGCGCGTCCTTAAGCGAAAGGAAATCATCTCTTGTCGCGCCGACGAATTTTTCATATATTGCCATAACGGCATCTCCTCCATCTTGGTTAATTCAAGCTGATCTGCCTGATTGTCATTTCATAACAACGGCAATAAACTGTGCTTCATCATCGCCCATTGCCGAAACGGCGTGGGGAACGCTTGAATCAAAGTAAACGCTGTCGCCTTCTTCAAGTTCATAGGAAATGTCACCTATGAAAAGCTTCATTTTGCCTGAAATGACATAATTGAACTCCTGACCTTCGTGGCCATGCATTACGGGAGCTGTCTTATCAGGAGTAATCGTAACCAGAAATGGTTCTGATTTTTTATTTCTGAAGGTGTAGGCAAGATGCTTATAGTCGTATTCGTCTTCACGCTTTACGCTATAACCCTGGCCCTTTTTAACCATGCTGCACATTGAAAGTGTCGGCTGGTCTCCGCTAATCAGGTCAAGAACGTCTACGCCGAGAATTTCTGCAGCATTGTAAATAAAGCTGAATGAGAAATCCATTTCGCCATTTTCATATTTTTTATATGTTTCTACATCTTCACCAAGCTTCTGCGCCATTTCTTCAACTGAAATTTCAGAGTCATCACGAAGGGATGCAAGACGCATGCCGATATCTTTTATCTGTGTATTCATAGCTAAACCTCCTTGAATTTTTGTGCAAAGGGGATTGTTAAGGGGAATCCCCTTAACATCAATTCCGTCAAAAACGAGGGCGTGCACCTCTTTTTTGACACCTTGCAAGGGCTACCGCGGTGAGCGGTGCGCGAGCGAAAGCCCTTTTTCTCGCAACGAATGCTTTAGGGGACGGGGACATTTTTGTAAGCCTCAGGTGTAACAAAAATTGACCTGTCCCCAAACTTAAAACTTTCGTTGCGAAAGGATGACTTTGTCATCCGTTGTATTCCATACCGAGTTTTACTGCCTTCATATTAAGGTCAAACATATTCTGCTTTGTAGGAGGAACAACCTTCTGCATTGCTTTTTCAATGTTTTCTTCGGGGATGATGCCACTCTTTGCAATCATATGACCAATCATAATCATATTTGCAAGACCAGGAAGACCTTCGTCAGAAGCCATCTTTGTTGCGGGGATGTAGTAAGTTTCAACATCGTCGCGTTCTACTTTTCTTTCGATAAGAGAGCTGTCAACGAAAATCTGTCCGCCCTTCTTTGTTTCGTTTTCATACTTGTCAAGAGAAGGAAGGTTCATCGCAATCAAAATATCGGGATTTGATACGATGGGTGAACCTACTGCGCTGTCGCTGATGATGATACTGCAGTTAGCAGTACCGCCACGCATTTCAGGACCGTATGAAGGAAGCCAGCTTACTTCCTTACCGTCGATAAGACCTTCGTATGCAAGGAATTTACCTGAGAAGAGAATTCCCTGTCCGCCGAAACCGGCAATCAATATTTCCTTATTCATTATAAATTCTCTCCTTTCTTACTTTTCCTCTGCG
>JAZRFX010000297.1:0-2381 GCA_045643845.1 Clostridia bacterium
CTCATACCGGCAAGCATCGTTTCGGTGCAACCACCGCCTGCGAAGTTAATGCGATCCTCAGCAGGAATTTCAGGAAACAGTCTCGCAAGCGCCTCCTGATATCCTATCTCATTATACAAGCTTGGTGAACCGCCGCCGGCATGAATAGCCTCTATCGCCGCATCCCACACCTCTTTCGGCATATCGGGCTTTATTCTCAATTCAAGGCTCGGTCTGCGTATACCTTTACACGCTTTAAGACATTGCAAGGTAAGCGGATTGTAATCGGGACCAAGTGTTCCTGACCAGCCGCTGTTAGCGTCAACGTTTCTAAAGAAGCATCTGAATACCTCTGTCATATCCTCGCCTTCATAAAGAGGTATAAGATCGGCATCCATGCGTCCTATATCATCACAGCCGTCGAGATAATAAACAAAGTTCCAGCATACAAGTGCCTCGTAAAGTGTTTCGGCAGGAGAAAACGGCACTTTTGTAAGCGCCTTATAAAGCTCACTGTCCTCTGCACCTTCATCCTTTAATTTCTGCAAAATACGACTATGGAAGCATCGGATACCGACCATAAGGTCAAACAATCCATTACGAATCTCACTATCGGATATCTTTTCAATTCTTTTTTCATAGCTATCCAGCCCTTCGTACACTATGCGCTTGAAATTCGGATAGGAATGTGTGTACATATTTCCTCCTACGGTATGTACCGGGGTAACACGCGAGGTGTACAGATTAAAGTCATTACCAAGCATGTTTCTCACCTCTTCCGACTGCTCAGCCAATTGTTTCCAATTAACCGCAACAGTAAAGGAAAAATCGGGATTGACAAGTGATGTACGCCACTTGGCGCCACACGGGTAAAGCGGCTCTCCATTATATTCAGGCAAGCCGTAATTTTCAAAATAACGCCTCAGCGCTCTTGAAAAGCGCTCGAACGGTGATTTGTACGGTTCTTCATAATATCCTGCACCATAATACTCTCCGCGATCCATAAAAAAGCTATATACTTCGTTCGGCAACATATTTTCTCTCCTTTTTCATTGAGGTACTTGCATTATAACATAAATCATGATATAATTATAGCAAAACAATCTCATTATACAGGTAAATTCGTATCAAATTCGGAGGTATAGAATTGAAAACGTATTGGAGTCACGCAGACTGTTTCGAAGGCGAAAAGGATGAATATATTAAATCATTCGTGCATCGCAACTATGCTATTGGATTTCACACTCACAGTTTTTACGAGTTAAACATAGTGCTTGGCGGACGGGGTGAGCATCTTATCGAAGAGATGCATTTTGAGGTAAAACGTGGATGCGTATTTGTCATCCCTCCAAACGTAAAGCATTCATATAAGAATATCGACTCGCTTGACGTGTATCATCTGCTGATACACAGGGATTTTCTTCCGAAATGCTTTGGAGAATTCTTCAAAACTCCAGGCTTTTCCCTTCTTTTCGAAATAGAGCCTTATTTTCGCGCACGGTATCATGAAAATATGTTTTTAACGCTAAGCGAGGATGAGCTGAACTCGGCGCTTTCTGACGTTGAGCTTTTAAAATCGTGTAGTGCTTTTTCCGACTCTCAGATATATGTAAATGCTATCGCTAAAAAAATACTTGCTTTTTTGTGTATATGCATAACAAAGCAAAGCGGAATAGGAGGTATCAACGCAAAGCCTAATAAGGAGCTTTTATGCATAGCCGATTCACTTAACTTTATCCATCAAAATTACGAAGAACGGATTACGATTGAAATGCTGGCCGAAAGGCAAAAAATGTCGCGCGCAACTTATATCAGGTGGTTTAATAAAACCTGCGGATGCTCGCCTCATCAGTATTTAATGCAATATAGAATCAAAAAAGCTTCCGAGGCTTTGGCGGTTAATGAAATCTCCGTAGCAGAGATAGCACAAAGCTGTGGCTTTTTTGACGCCTCGCATTTAAGGAGGGCTCTGAATAAAAAATAACGAAAAAGGGAGATCCAGCGACTAAACAATCGCAAATATCTCCCCTAAAAAGGCATGGTAAAGGTTCATTTCCGGTCCTTAGCCCGAAAATGCCGTTTGGCATCTTTTTATTCGCGCTAAAAGTCGAATTTTAAAAAAAGTGAGGGAAACGGCGTAAAACGAAGAAAACCCGAGAAAATCTCGGGTTTTCTTGTTGGCATCTTTTTTGTCAAGACGCATTGGAGGCGACACCCGGATTTGAACCGGGGAATAAAGGTTTTGCAGACCTCTGCCTTACCACTTGGCTATGTAGTAAAAACCCTTGAAATATAAGGATTCTATGTTGTTTTTATACGTTGTGAAACACCTCGGAAACCAAATTGGAAACCAGTTGATATACAACTTATGTTGTTATGTTTATTATACCATACTTTCCCTG
>JAZRFX010000298.1:0-1857 GCA_045643845.1 Clostridia bacterium
CTTAACCTTACCAAGAACGCGCATTGTAGTAACCTTTTCAACTTTTACGCCGAAGATTTCTTCAATTGCTTTCTTAATTTCGATTTTGTTGGCATCCTTAGCAACCTCGAAGGTATACTTTCTGTCAGCCATCTGATCCATTTAAGTTTCTGTTATAACAGGCTTCTTAATGATTTCATAAGACATCATTATGCATACACCTCCTCAAGTTTTGCAATAGCGTCTTTCGCTACGATAAACTTGTCGTGGTTAAGAACGTCGTATACATTGAGCATACCAACATATGAAGCCTTAACGCCTTCAATGTTTCTAGCTGAAAGGTAAACATTCTTTTCCATTTCGTTTGTAACGATAAGAGCCTTGCTGTCTACGCCCATAGCCTTGAGCATATCAGCGATTGCCTTTGTTTTGATTTCTTCCATCTTAAGGTCTTCGATTACGAGTACGCAATCCTGGGCTGCCTTTGCGCTGAGAGCGCTAACCATAGCGAGCTTCTTAACCTTCTTATTGATTGTGTAGGAGTAATCTCTGGGCTTAGGACCAAGAGCTACGCCACCTTTAATCCACTGAGGAGCACGAGTGCTACCCTGTCTTGCGCGGCCTGTACCCTTCTGTCTGAAAGGCTTTGCGCCACCGCCCGCAACTTCTGTACGGGTTTTGGTACTCTGTGTACCCTGTCTCTGGTTAGCAAGGTAATTAACAACTGTTTCGTGAAGAACTGACTTGTTAACTTCTGCACCGAAAAGTGCTGCGCTGAGTTCGAACTCGCCAACCTTGCTGCCCTGCATGTTATATAATACTGCTGTAGGCATTTATAGCATCTCCTTTCCGTATGGCTTACGCCTTTACTGTATTCTTGATAGTTACTATACCGCCCTTGGGTCCGGGGATTGCACCCTTAACGAGAATGAGGTTTCTGTCCATATCAACCTTAACAACGTCAAGATTCTGAACTGTAACCTTCTCGCAACCCAAATGACCTGCAAGTCTTTTACCCTTGAAAACGCGTGAGGGTGAAGAACAAGCGCCCATTGAACCGGGGCCTCTGTGGTAACCGCTACCGTGAGTCATGGGTCCACGATGTGTTCCCCATCTCTTAACTGTACCTGCGTAGCCTTTACCCTTGCTGATACCTGTTACATCAACACATTCGCCTTCTGCGAAAATGTCAGCCTTTACTTCGTCGCCAACATTGAGTGTGATTTCGTCAAGACGGAATTCCTTGAGAACCTTCTTAACTGATACACCGCTTTTTGCGAAGTGACCTTTGAGAGCCTTGTTAACGTGCTTTTCCTTAACTTCGCCAAAGCCGAGCTGAACAGCTTCATAGCCGTCTGTTTCAGCTGTCTTTTTCTGAATTACGTTGCAGGGGCCGGCCTGGATTACAGTAACCGGAACTACCTTGCCTTCAGCGTCGAAAATCTGTGTCATACCGATTTTCTTACCGATGATTGCTTTCTGCATGATTTTTTCCTCCTTATATGGTTATTGGTTGACTTTCGCCAACATTACCTTCCACTCTTGTCGATAAGCTTGATATCGATGGATACACCAGCGGGTACATCGAGCTTGCCAAGAGCTTCCATGGTCTTGGGGGTGGGACTGAGGATGTCGATCAATCTCTTGTGAGTTCTCTGTTCGAACTGCTCACGGCTGTCCTTATACTTGTGAACTGCGCGAAGGATTGTAACAACCTCTTTCTCTGTGGGCAGAGGAATAGGACCTGAAACTGTGCTTCCTGTTCTCTTGGCAGTATCCACAATTTTTTCTGCGGACTGATCAAGAAGAACGTGGTCGTATGCCTTTACCCTGATTCTGATTTTCTGCTTTGCTGCCATTGCTAAGCCTCCTAAAAAG
>JAZRFX010000299.1:0-6631 GCA_045643845.1 Clostridia bacterium
TATCCCAAAGGTCAAGACCAAGTGTCTTAAGGTCGTCAGCAACAATCTTTGTGATTGCAAGTGTCTGCTTCTTCATGCTTTCAAACATTTCGGGAGACATAACACCAAGTGCTGCAAGACCTTCGCCTGTTACAAGGGGATCGCCCTTTTCGTCATTCTTGAAAGTACATTCAACATAACCGCCTTCAAGAACTGTACCATCTTCGATATATTCGCCGTATCTGCGGATAAAGCTGCCTGTTGCAACAAGACGGCAGATAACTTCAAGACCGTGACCGAAAACTGTTGCGGGAAGAACTTCCATAGTAGCATCTTCAAGATTTGCACTTACATAGTGTGTCTTAATGCCTGCCTTCTTAAGAAGCTCGAAATAGTGAATTGATGACTGAAGATTTGCCTTACCGATACCTTCGATAGTAAGACCAACGGAGTTTTCACCCGGATCAAACACGCCATCCTTGCCTGTGCAATCGTCCTTGAACTTAAGAAGAACGTTTCCGTTTTCGAGTTTATATACGTCTTTTGTTTTGCCCTGATAAATCATTTCCATAACTAAAAACTCCTTTACAAAAAATCTACTGTAATATTTTAGCACAATTTTTTTTGCTTGTACATATTTTTTTTCAAAAAAATTAAAAAAAACGGAATCTGTTTTCGCAGATTCCGTTTGAATTAATCTATCGCCTGGATAAACGTTATATCAGAAAGTCTGAAACCTTTCATACCGACACAGGTTTTAAAGAAGGGCACTGCCTGATATTTTCCCGTGTCAGAATATGTGTGGGAACCTGATGGAGCAGGGTCATTAAAGAGGATTATATCGCCCTCAAAAGCGACTGCGACCATTGTATGAGGATATCCTGCATATCGTACCATTACGCCTTCGGGATGAAGTAAAAGCGCCTCACGAAGTGCCGCGCGCACAACATTATCATCGCTTGCAGGATTATTTATGTATGTTCCGCCCGAAGTGCTGTCGCGTCCTGCGT
Source organism: Clostridia bacterium (assembly GCA_045643845.1). Taxonomy (GTDB): domain Bacteria; phylum Bacillota; class Clostridia; order UMGS1883; family UMGS1883; genus UMGS1883. The sequence continues at coordinate 990 of JAZRFX010000299.1, forward strand.
AGTACGGACTTTCGGTAGAAAGCGCGGAAACAAAACGGAATCCAAAAGTGTTTGCGATATCGCTGTGGTAACAATAAGCGCCGTCAGCGCCGTTTGAAATATTAACCCACGCAACATCATTTGGAGTAACTCGGTTTCCCGTCAGGTTTGATATAAGCATTGCGTATGAACAAGCCCAGCAGTAACCGCTTCCGAATGAAGGAAGATTAAACTCCGCCTGATTCTGGAAATAGTAGGAAAGGGAGTTCGCCCTCTCGCGGGTTTCCGCCGAAATCATTTCGGGAGAATAACCTAAATACACAGTGTTGGTATCCTTGTTAAATCCGAGCGGATAACCAAACACAGCGGAAATATCCCTTACTGCAATATAAAGCGTTTTACCGATAAATATTGGTGGAGCAGTCATTATGCGGAAGGTGTATTCCTCGTCTGATGTGCCGCTTAAGTCCACAACAGTCCCAAAAGTACTATCAGGAGAAATACAGATTGATGTGCGCGAATTACTTATCACAACACTTTCGTGCGGGGAAAAGGTCTTGTATGTAAGAGAAAGCTTATTGCACAGCGCTTTAGCATCAACATATGTAACGCCATCACGAATAAGAGGCTTTGCGCTGAAATATACCTGATTGCCATCTATAGCAAGGTTGACAGGCGCATCTTCATAAGCAAAAGCGGAAGCCGTCGAAACCATAAGCAATATAGCAATGAAAATGGCGCATAACCGTTTCATACATACTCGTCCTTTCATAATATATACTTTATTTATACCATAGATGTCGTAATATGTCAATTAACCAAAAGCAAGCAGTTTGACTATGCTGACTCTTAACTAAAAAAGAGTTGACAAGCCCTCTTTTTTATGGTATTATAAACGCAATAATGAATATCTAAAAACGATGATGGAGAGTGCATTTGCGAATCTTTTGAGAGAGGCGTCGGTCGGTGAAAGGCGCTAAAGTGAAACAAATTGCTGTAGCTCCTGAGTTGAAAGGAAGAAAGCTTAACAGTGATTAGACCCTTTCCGAGATTGCTGCGTCAGTGCATAGGACTTGATAGAGTCTGAAGGGGCAGGGGTAAATCTTCTGCAATTTGAGTGGTACCGCGGGTAGAATGCTCGTCTCAAGGATTAAGTTTTCTTTGGGGCGTTTTTTTATGTTCCAAAGCAGGAGGAATTAACTATGGATGAAAAAATGATGACAGGTCTCGACTTCAAAATCAGTGAAGTTGCTGCCAGAATTAAAGAGCTTCGCCAGATTGACGGCATTTCCGTTGAAACTATGGCAAAGCTTACAGGCGTATCGCGTGAGGAGTATGTTGCTTGTGAAGAAGGCAAGCACGACTTAAGCTTCGCGTTCATTTACCGCTGTGCTCTTGCATTCAAGGTCGGTGTAACCGATATTATTGAAGGTGCCAGCTCAAATCTTCGTTCCTACACCGTTACAAGAAGCGGCGAAGGTTCTATTATCGACCAGGCACATGGTATGGTTTACTACAACCTTGCTTCAGCTTTCCGCGGCAGAGTGGCAGAACCTCTCTATGTTCACGCTATCTATGACGAAAACGCAGAACGCGGAGACATCGAGCTTACAAGCCACGACGGTCAGGAGCTTGATATCGTAATCAGCGGTTCTCTTAAAGTTCAGGTTGGCGGACATAGTGAAATTTTAAGCGCAGGCGACAGCATTTACTACGACAGCTCCGCGCCTCATGGTATGGTTGCAGTTGGCGGTCAGGACTGTGAATTCTACGCTATCGTTCTTAACGGCGACAAGAAAGTAGAAGAGGAAGAAGAAAAGGCTATCGTTAAGACAAATTACAAGCCTCACCGCGAATATAAGAGAGTTTACAACAACTTCATTGATGTTGTTGAAGATGAAAACGGCTGTCTTGAAAAGATTTCATTCAAGAATGAAGATAAATTCAACTTCGCATTCGATGTTATCGATGCAATTGCTGATAAGAAACCTGAAAAACTCGCTATGCTTCATCTTTCCAAGGATAAGACAGAGCGTAGATTTACATTCGCTGATTTTAAGCGCGAAAGTGCTCGCTGTGCGAACTATTTTGAGTCAATCGGCATCAAAAAAGGCAGCAAGGTTATGCTTGTATTAAAGCGTCACTATCAGTTCTGGATTGCAATTCTTGCACTTCATAAGATTGGCGCAGTTGCAATTCCCGCAACATATCTTCTTCAGGAGCACGACTACGAATACCGCTACAATGCGGCAGGAGTTGATGCAATCCTTTGTACTTCTGACGACGATATCGCAGAACGCGCTGAAAAGGGCGCAGTAAACGCACCTTCTCTTAAAGAAAAAATCATTGTTGGCGCAAGCCGTGACGGTTGGAGAAACTTTGACGAGGAATACAAGAACTTCCCCGACACATATGAAAGAAAAGAAGATTCTCCCTGCGGTTATGACGATATGCTTATGTACTTTACATCAGGTACAACAGGCAATCCCAAAATGGCGCTTCACGCCTACACATATCCGCTCGGCCATTTCCATACTGCAAACTACTGGCATTGCGTTGATCCTGAAGGTCTTCACCTTACAATTTCCGACACAGGCTGGGCGAAAGCGGCTTGGGGTAAAATTTATGGTCAGTGGCTTTGCGAAGCGGCACTCTTCGTATATGACTTTGATAAGTTCGATGCGGCAGATATTCTTCCGCTCTTCTCCGAATATGGAATCACAACCTTCTGCGCACCGCCCACAATGTATCGTATGCTTATGAAGGAGGATATCTCAAAATACGATATGTCTTCAGTTCAGCACGCAAATACTGCAGGCGAAGCACTTAATCCCGAGGTTTATAAGCAGATTAAAAACCTCACAGGTCTTCGTATTATGGAAGGCTTCGGTCAGACTGAAACAACCTGCCTTATCGGTAACCTTTACGGCAGAGAATATAAGCTCGGTGCTATGGGTAAGCCCGTACCGCTTTACGATGTTGATATCGTTGATCCCGACGGAAACAGCGTTGATGTCGGCGAGAACGGTGAAATCGTTATCCGCACAAGCGAGCGCATTCCCTGCGGTCTTTTCAAGGGCTATTATAAGGACGAGGAAAAGACAAGCGAAGTATGGCACGACGGACTTTATCATACAGGCGATGTTGCATACCGCGATGAAGACGGCTTCTACTTCTATGTTGGTAGAATTGACGATGTTATCAAGTCCTCAGGCTATAGAATCGGACCGTTCGAAATCGAAAGCGTTATTATGGAGCTTCCCTATGTTGTGGAATGTGGCGTATCAGCCGCTCCCGATGAAATCCGCGGTCAGGTAGTAAAGGCAAGCATCGTTCTTACCAAGGATACAGTTCCCAGCGAAGAACTTAAAAAGGAAATTCAGATGTATGTTAAGGAGCATACTGCACCTTACAAATACCCCAGAATCGTTGAATTCCGCGAATCACTTCCAAAAACTACAAGTGGTAAGATTATAAGAAATAAGCTTTAATAGAAAAAATAACCGCGTTTTGAAAAAAATGCGGTTATTTTTATTGCAATACAAAATAGCTTGTGATAAAATTGCTATAATTGTTTTTACATATATTAAGGAGATGGCACAAAATGAAATTTCTTTCGCAGCCAAAAGGCGTGCGTTTTTCAAACAGGGATATGATTGTTTTCTTTCTCCCTATATTTTTGGAACAGCTGATGCTCGCAGGACTCAGCGTTGCCGATACATTTATGGTATCCGCAAAACTTGGTACTACGGCTCTTGCAGGCGTGGCACTCGTAAACCGTCTTGATAATTTTTCAAAACAGTTTTTCCTTGCTCTTGCGCAGGGCGGGTCCGTTGTTCTCGCACAGTACATCGGTGCGCAGGATGAAAGAAATGCTCAAAAATCGCTGAAAAACAATATACAAATCGTTGTAGCGATAGGTGCATTGTTTATGCTGGCTATGATATTCCTGAAGAAACAGTGTATAAACCTATTCTTCGGAGGTGCGGAAAAGGACGTTCTTGACATCGCGCTTCAGTATTTTTCAGTTACCGCGATTTCATATCCGTTTGCGGCGCTTTACTATGCAGCTTCTTCGCTTTTCCGCGTAATGGGCGAAAGCAAAATTCCCTTCATTGGCTCAATGGTTATGATGGGTATCAATCTTAGCCTTAAATATATATTCGTTTTTATACTTGATATGGGAGTTGTCGGTGCGGCACTCTCGACACTTCTTGCGATGGGAATAACGGGCTTTGTGCTTCTTTGCAGACTTACTTTAAAGAAAAACAAAGTAAGTCTTGTAAACCCATTAAATCCCGAACTTGATTTTAAAATGTCAGGCAAAATTCTTAAAGTGTCAATCCCCAATGGTATCGAGCAGGGAATGTTCCAGCTTGGTGCACTTATTCTTGCAGGACTGGTTTCAAGCCTTGGCGAGGATGCAATAAATGCAGACCATGTTGCACGAAACCTTACCCCGATAATATACGGCGTTTCTATGGGCTTTACAGCGCTTATGCTGATGGTTGTTGGTCAATGTAGAGGTGCAGGGGATATAGACGAGGTTATTCGTTACAAAAAGCATATAATAAAGATGAATCATCTCTTTGTAGCGATAGCAGGCGCTGTTTTCATCCTTGTCGCAAAACCGCTTATTTCGATCTTCGGCGTATCTGCACAGACCGAAACATGGACTTTCCAGATAATAGTACTATACACTATCGGAACTATTTTGTTCTATCCTGAAAGCTATTCAACACCCTCCGCACTCCGCGGCACGGGCGATACAAAATTTGTTATGATGGTTGCAGCCGCATCAATGTTCCTTTTCCGAATTGGCTGTGCATATATCTGCGTTCGTGTGTTTGATTTCGGCGTTCTCGGAATCTGGGTAGCTATGGTCAGCGACTGGGTAGTAAGGTTGATAATCTTCGAAACCCGATTCAAAAGAGGTAAATGGAAAAGCATAAAAGTAATCTAAAAACAACAAAAACTGCAGCTTTAGCTGGTTGGTCATAGGGATGAATTGGTTTTAGAATGATCTTTTCCGTTAATACTACGCAAAAAAATGGCGAAATACGAAAGTATTCCGCCATTTTTGTTTCTTGTCTTAATCGAAAAATATCTATTCTAAAACTGCGAAGCATCCGAAAAATAGTAAGTTTGGATGTAGAACAAGGCAAAAATGTGAAGTTATCCTGACGGATTACAAGCATTTTTAACGCAGTTATACGCCAAAATCACTATTTTTGGACAAATAATCCCTATGTGAACACCGCTTTCTTCTGCCCTTTTTTGTTAGCAGCTTGCGACATTGACAATTTTCACTTTTTTGGGTATAATATTGCCGAATATAACCCATCGAAAAATTCAAGATAATGGAGGCGAAATAATGAAAAACTTCAAATGGAAAATTTTTTTAATAACAAGTGTTGTTTGTTTGCTTCCGATTATTGGCGGGCTTGTGCTTTGGAACAAACTTCCCGATGAAATAGCCATTCATTTTAACCTCTATGGGCAAGCGGATAATTTTGCTTCAAAGGGTTTTGTCGTTTTTGCGCTTCCTGTTTTTATGGCTTTAATGCAGACGATTGTATGCCTTGCAACTGACCTTGAATTAACTCGTCGTGGGAAAAGTGCGAAGCTTGAAGCAGTTTCGAAATGGAGAATTCCCTTTGTGA
>JAZRFX010000300.1:0-1637 GCA_045643845.1 Clostridia bacterium
ATTCTTAAACTGCGTTACAATCAGCGAAGTTTATGAAGGATATGGAATGAAAGGTTTCATCTGCGAAGACAGACTTCCCCAGATCGGCGATATGTATCACGAAGGAACTGTCGGCTACCACCTTCGCGCAGGTACGCACTACCACAGCCGTGAAGACTGGCAGAAAGCTATGAAATTCATAAGAAGCAAAATGAACTGAAAAGCCTCGTAATAACCGGGGAGAAAAGAAGTATCAATATGGATATAATACAGAATTTTTATGACAATTTAGCTTCCCAATATGACAAGCTGTTTTCAAACTGGCAAGACACAATCAAGGAACAAGCCAATATTTTGGACAAGCTGTTTAATGAAAATGGCTACGGAAAAAAGTCCGAAATCCTTGACTGCGCCTGCGGTATTGGTACACAGGCGATAGGTCTTGCGTCAATAGGGTACAGTGTAACCGCCTCCGATATAAGTGAAGGCGAACTTAAAGAAGCAAGTGTGCGCGCCAAAGAGAATAATGTGAATATCCGTTTTGAAAATTCCGACTTTTGCGAATTGTCAAAAACATTTCCACAGAAGTTTGATATTGTTATTGCAATGGATAACGCCCTTCCGCATATGCTTTCGGAAACTGACCTTGAAAAAGCGATTGAAAGTATAACAGGTCAGTTAAAATCGGGCGGTATGTTCGTTGCAAGCATCAGGGATTACGATTCCCTGCTTGAGAAAAAGCCCCCTTATTCAGCACCGTATATACATAGGTCTGAAAAAGGGCAGCGGGTTTCTTTCCAGACGTGGGATTGGAACGGCGATTGCTACAAACTTATTCAGTATATCATCGAGGATGAAGAAACACTGAATATAAGTAAATTTGAATGTAAGTACAGAGCAGTTACGAGGAAAGAAATCACAGAACTTCTTATTAAACACGGCTGTAGCCGTGTAGAATGGAAATTCCCCGAAGAAACCCTCTTTTATCAGCCAATCGTAATTGCGAAAAAATAATTCCCGTTATAGTAAGGGAATATTAAAAATCAGAAAACAGAAGCAATGACAAGGATATTGTAATTATGAAAAAAACTAATATTGTAATTGTCGGCACGGGGATGATTGCCCCTGCACACGCCGATGCAATAAATTACATAGAAAACGCGTGCCTTTACGGTGTTTGCGGACGAAACGCAGAAAAAACCGCTGAATTTGCCAAAAAGTACGGTGTTAAATGCTACATCAGTTATGACGAGGTTCTTGCCGACGAAAATGTAGATGCAGTTTCAATCTGTACGCCAAGCGGTTACCACGCACAGCAGACGATTGATGCACTTCACAGCGGAAAACACGTCGTGGTAGAAAAACCCATGGCACTTAATACGGAAGATTGCGACAAAATCATCGAAACCGTGAAAGAAACAGGCAAAAAACTTGCCGTAATTTCGCAGATGAGATTCAGCGAGGATGTTCAGCGCGTCAAAAAGCTCTACGAAGAAAACGCGTTCGGCACAGTATCGCTTTGTGACCTCTATATGAAATACTGGCGCGAGCCTTCTTACTACACGGAAAACAACTGGCGTGGAACAAAGGCGCTTGATGGTGGCGGTGCACTGATGAATCAGGGTATCCACGGAATAGATTTGCTACTCTACATTACA
>JAZRFX010000301.1:0-3959 GCA_045643845.1 Clostridia bacterium
CAGGGACTTGACCGCTACGAAGCGCGTAAGCAAATTGTAAAAGACCTTGAAGAATGCGGTGCACTCATCAAGGTTGAGGATTATACTCACAATGTTGGTACTTGTTACCGTTGCGGAACTACTGTTGAACCTCTTACAAGCGATCAGTGGTTCGTTAAGATGCAGCCTCTCGCTGAAGAAGCTCTCCGCGTAGTATACGACGGCGAAGTTAAGTTTGTTCCCGAAAGATTTACAAAGACATACACAAACTGGATGGAAAATGTTCACGACTGGTGTATTTCCCGTCAGCTTTGGTGGGGACATAGAATTCCTGCATTCTACTGCGACACTTGCGGCGAAATGGTTGTAAGCAAGACCGATGTTGACGTATGTCCCAAGTGCGGAAAGCCCATGCGTCAGGAAAACGATGTTCTCGATACATGGTTCTCATCAGCACTTTGGCCCTTCTCAACACTCGGCTGGCCCGAGGAAACTCCCGAATACAAATACTACTACCCGACAAGCACTCTTGTAACAGGTTATGATATCATCTTCTTCTGGGTTGCAAGAATGATTTTCAGCGGATGTGAGCATACAAAGAAGCCTCCGTTCCGCCATGTATTCATTCACGGTATCGTTCGTGACAGTCAGGGCAGAAAGATGAGTAAATCTCTCGGTAACGGTATCGACCCGCTTGAAGTTATCGACAAGTATGGCGCGGATGCTCTCCGCTTCACTCTTGCAACAGGTAACTCCCCGGGTAACGATATGCGTTTCTATTGGGAGCGCGTTGAATCAAGCCGTAACTTTGCAAACAAGATATGGAATGCGGCAAGATTCGTGCTTATGAACCTTGAAATTGACAAGTGCTCAATGCCCGTAAATCCCCAGACTGAAGATAAGTGGATTATTTCACGCTACAACAGTGTTGTAAAATCAGTTACTGAAAACCTTGATAATTTCGAGCTTGGCGTTGCTCTCGGCAACCTTTATGACTTTATCTGGGATGAGCTTTGCGACTGGTACATCGAACTTGTAAAGCCCCGTCTTTACGGCGATAACGAAGAAAGCAAGCTTGACGCACAGAGAACACTTTGCTATGTTCTGACCGGCGTATTAAAACTTCTTCATCCCTTTATGCCCTTCATCACAGAAGAAATCTTCTGCGCACTTCCCACAGGCGAAGAAACAATTATGACATCACAGTGGCCTCTTTACACAGATACTCTTTCCTTCCCCGAAGAAGAAAAGAAAATGTCAGTTATCTGCGATGCTATAAAGAGTGTTCGTAATATCAGAACAGAGATGAATGTTCCCCCGTCAAGACGCGCAAGTATGATTATCGTGACCGAGAATAAGGAGCTTTTCGAAAGCGGTATTCTCTTCTACGAAAAGCTTGCAGGCGCGAAGGATGTTGTCGTAACTGACAGCGAAAGCGCAGTTCCCGAAGGTAGCGTAAGCGTAATCGTTGAAGGCGCAAAAATCTTTATGCCTATGGATGAGCTTATCGATACTGAAAAGGAAAAGGCTCGTCTTACAAAGGAAAAGGAACGCCTCGAATCTGAAATCGAAAGAGTTGAAAAGAAGCTCGCTAACGAAGGCTTCGTAGCAAAAGCTCCTGCAAAACTTATCGAGGAAGAAAAGGCAAAGGGTCTTAAATATAAAGAGATGTACGATAAAGTTATCGAAGCATTATCTAAATTATAAAAATAAAAGAGGAGGTTTCAAACGAAACTTCCTCTTTTTTATGCCCTTTGGTATATCTGGTTTTTAGTTTTTAGCTGTAACTTTTCGAACTGCGAAAAGGAACAATATGGTAAGAAGAACTCCCACAGGGAGAAGAATATACGCACTCTTTATAAATGCTGAAACAATATACATCACAAATGATATTACCGCAACACTTATTGAGTAGGGCATCTGGGTTGAAACATGATTGATATGGTCGCACTCCGCACCTGCAGAAGACATAATAGTTGTATCCGAAATTGGCGAACAGTGGTCGCCGCATACTGCACCTGCAAGGCAGGCTGACATTCCGATAATGAGATTTACGCTTCCCGCAGGGAAAATCGCAACAACAATAGGGATAAGAATGCCGAATGTGCCCCAGGATGTGCCCGTTGAGAATGAAAGGAAGCACGCAACAAGGTAAATAATTGCAGGAAGGAAGTTTGCAAGTCCTGCCGCCGCACCTTCCATAAGCCCTGCAACATAGGCATCAGCACCCAAAAGTCCTGTCATATTCTTAAGCGATGTTGCAAGAGTAAGAATTGTGATTGCGGGAACCATAGCGATAAAGCCCTTTGGAATACACTCCATGGCTTCCTTAAAGGTTACCACTCTGCGCGCTATAAGATAAACGATAGTGACAAGAAGCGCTATAAGTCCGCCAAGAGGAAGACCGACCGTTGCATCGGTATTTGCAAATGCATCAATAAAGTTTGCGCCGTCAAGAATTCCGCCAACATAAACGAGTGCAAATACACAAACTGCGATAAGCACGATTATAGGCATAAGAAGGTCGATAACCTTGCCTTTTGAAGAAACGGATACTTCTTCGCTCTCTTTACGAGCGCCGCTTGTGAAAAGGTCGCCCTTCTCAACGGCGTTTCTTTCGTGGAGAGCCATAGGTCCAAAATCAGCTTTCATAATGGTAATAACCACAACGAAAACGAGAGTAAGAAGCGAGTAAAAATTATAGGGAATTGCCTGAATAAAGAGCTTTAAACCCTGTCCTTCGGGAGCAAACTCGGATACTGCCGCCGCCCAAGAGGAGATAGGAGCAATCATACAAATCGGTGCTGCAGTAGCATCGATGAGATATGAAAGCTTCGCTCTTGAAATTTTATGCGCATCTGTAACGGGGCGCATAACTGTACCAACCGTGAGGCAGTTGAAGTAGTCGTCAATAAAGATAAGCACGCCGAGAAGGAATGTGGCAATCATCGCACCCGTGCGGGATTTGATATTATTCTTCGCCCATTCTCCGAAAGCGGCGCTTCCGCCTGCTTTATTGACAAGCTCTACTATCGCGCCGAGAACAACAAGGAAAATGAATATACCTGCCGTTCCCGATACTGCGGAGATAAGACCGTCGTTTACGACTGCATCAACAGTTTTCAAGGGATTAAAGTTTGCCGCAAAGAGCCCTCCCATAAGAACACCCACAAAAAGAGAACTGTAAACCTCTTTTGTGATGAGTGCAAGACCAATTGCAATAACAGGTGGCACGAGAGACCAGAATGTTCCTGCCATTTTGCTTACTGCTTCCGCCTCTTCGGCAAAAGCGATTGCGGGGCACATCAAAAGCATAGAAAGTACCGCGCAAATTGTGAAAAGTCTGTTTCTTTTCATTGTTTTTTCCTCCAATTTTATTTTTTTAAACAAAAAAGGCCACGACTTACCGTGACCTTTGGAAGAACAATGAAAAATTATTCTATACCATAAATTAAAATCACGATAGCACTCCACGAGGGTTTCCCCAAGTGACAGTCCGGCAGATATTCTCTGACGACCCAGCAAATATGCATTGGCATACATATAAGCTTCGGCGGTGATTCCTTTCACTTTTACCAATTGCCTTGATATAAAAGCTACTCTTAATAACCGCGCCTCTACCATTTTTTGTTTTGCAATGACATAATAATAGCAGATGTTTTATATTTTGTCAACCATCTTTTGTATGCACTTTGTTGTCTGTGCAATTTAGCACCCCCGAGAGAGGATGGAATAAATTAGTGCAGAAGGCACAAACTGAGCCGAAGGGTCATCCGAAGCTGTACGATGGTACAGCGAGAGGCGAAGTTTGCGACTAACAAAACGCATAAAAAAGCAGGAATCCGCAAAAGCGGATTCCTACACTAAATATTAAAAGTCGCGTTGACAAATGTCTTAATAAAAGCAAGCCTTTTATTAAAATTTTGCGTTTTGTGTTCTGTGCAATTTAGTACATCCGACCCAATCAGGCAAAGAGAAAG
>JAZRFX010000302.1:0-1810 GCA_045643845.1 Clostridia bacterium
GGTATCCCGATGATTGACCTTGCAACTCAGGTTATGCAGGGCGAAGCACTCAAGGATCTCGGCTACGGCACAGGTCTTTACAAGATGCCTCCCTACTATGCAGTTAAGGTTCCCGTATTCTCATTTGAAAAGCTTTCAGGCATCAACTCAATCCTTGGTCCTGAAATGAAATCTACAGGCGAAGTACTCGGTATCGGTAAAACTCTTACCGAAGCACTCTTCAAAGGTCTTATGGCTGCAGGCTTCAACCTTGAAAGCCGTGGCGGTGTATATATCAGCGTTGACTCAAAGGATAAGTATGACCTTATCGAGCTTGCAAAGAAGCTTCATGACGCAGGTCTTGAGCTTTATGCCGATGAAATGAATGCACTTATCATCAGTTCGCTCGGAATTCCCGTCGAAACTGTTGAGGGCGAAAAGATTCACGCTCTTATTGAAAGCGAAAAGGTTGGCTACATCATCCACACCAATTCAGGTCGTCCCAAGGAAATTGAAAAGTTCATCAGACTTCATCGCCGTGCGCTTCAGCTCAGCATTGCGTGTCTTACATCGCTTGATACTGCACACGCGCTTGCCGATATTCTCCTGAGCCGTTTCAACCAGTACAATACCGAGCTTACAGATATCGCAAAGCTTCGTACTGAAAAGCTTAACATACCCTTTATCAAGATGCAGGGTACAGGCGACGACTATATCTTCATCAACAACATGGATGAAAAGATTGCATTCCCCGAAGCGCTTGCAATCATCTTCTCCGACCGTCACAGAGGTATCGGTGCAGACGGACTTGTTCTTATTGAAAAGTCTGATGTTGCCGACGCGAAGATGCGTATCTTCAACACCGACGGTAGTGAAGGTAAAATGGCAGGTAACTCAATCCGCTGCGTAGGTAAGTATCTCTATGACAACGGCTACACAACACATCGCCATATCACAATCGAAACTGCAAGCGGTATAAGAAAACTTACACTCCATCTCTTTGATAATAAGGTTACAAGCGTAACTGTTCAGATGGGCGATCCCGAATTTAATCCCAAGGCTATCCCCGTTGATATGCCCGGCGATAAGATTGTAAACGAAAAGGTTACAATCGGTGGCAAGGATTACAATATCACTTGTCTTTCAGTCGGTAATCCCCACTGCGTAGTTATCTGCGACAATGTTTATAACATTGACCTTCCCACAATCGGTCCCCGTTTTGAAAATGCGCCCATCTTCCCCGAAAGAATCAATACCGAGTTCGTGAAGATTATCGACAAGCGCACTATCAGAATGAGAGTCTGGGAACGCGGTAACGGTGAAACTCAGGCCTGCGGTACAGGTGCTGTTGCAGCAGCGATTGCAGCTGTTGAAAACGGATACTGCGAAAAGGATACCGATATCAGTGTAAGAGTTGAGGGTGGCGAGCTTATCGTTCGCTACACCGACGAAGGCGTATTCCTCACAGGTGATGCTGAAAAGGTATTTGAAGGTATCTATGAATACTAATTCGAAAGAGAAATTTTCCTTACGGAAAACATTCTCTTTCGAGAAAAGGGCTTACGCTCGCGCACCGCTCACCGCGGTAGCCCTTGCAAGGAGTTAAAACAGAGGTACACGCCCTCTGTTTTAACGGAAATTTACTTAAGGGGGCACCCCTTAACAACCCCTTTTCTTTGAATATTGATCCATAAAACTAACGAAATTATGCATATTTACAAAATTTTATGAATTTTTATGCAAAAACTCTTGCATATTTATACATTCAGTGTTATACTGTTATCAATGAATAAGAAATTTATATAAAGGAGTCCTGAAAATGAACAAGGAA
>JAZRFX010000303.1:0-8408 GCA_045643845.1 Clostridia bacterium
TGACCAACGGGCCAAATAATGGTAGCGGCGAGTGGGCTCGAACCACCGACCTAACGGGTATGAACCGTTTGCTCTAGCCAACTGAGCTACACCGCCACATATCTGACTTTCGCCTGACACATTGGCTATTATAATATAGCGGATGACAAATGTCAAGTATTTTTTTAACTTTTTTTCAAGTTGTTTTTTTGATTGGGAAAATAAATTGGATTATTTACAAAAAATTCACATAATTATAACCTTCAATTAACCTTTATATATCATAATAATGACGAAATTGGATGGATTTACAGATGCATAAAATATTGCGTCAAGCGTGCATTTGTGATATAATATAAAAATCTATCAGAAGTATTTTTTCGTATCGGAGGGAAATCTATGAAAATAGGTAAGGAAAAAATCAAAAAAGAAAAAGTTGAAAAAGAAAAGAAAGTAAGGAAAAAGATTAAGCTCGGAAAAAAGGGTAAAGCCGTTTTGTGCATTATCCTTGCTGTGGCAGTTGCGCTTGCAGGCTTCGGCATATACAAATGGAGCAAATCCAAAAAAACAGCGACGACAGACGCAGGAACATCTATTGTCCGTGCGGGAAATCTTACGAATAGTATCAGCGGCAGCGGTAGCGTAGAGCCTATCGAACAGCGTGAAATCGTTCCCGTGGTAAAGGGCGAAATCATTGAAGCTCCCTTTAATGAAGGCGACGAGGTTAAAAAAGGCGATGTTCTCTATCGCTTTGAAATGACCGCGGCGACCAACGCTATTGAAACGGCGCAAAACAATGTTGAGAAGGCGCGCACAAACCTTTCCAATAAGCAAAGCAGTCTTGCAAAGGCGCAGGAAAACATTGACAATCTTACTATCAAGGCGACAAGCTCAGGTAAGATAGATGGTCTTTCGCTCCTCGTTGGCGAAGATGCATCAGGAATGATATGCACCATTACAAATTACAAGGAACAGACAGTTGTTCTTCCTTTCAACTCCTCTAAAATAGGCGAAATTCAGGTCGGCGACAGCGCAACAGTTGCCGTTGACAAATATATGATGAATACAACGGGTAAGGTAACCCGTAAATACAACACACCGAGCACTCTTTCAAGCGGCGCGCTCGTGTACAATGTAGAAATCCTTCTCGACGATAAATATATCCTTGAAGAAGGTGTCAGCGTTACCGCGACAGTAAATGGCATAACTTCCGCATCCTACGGAAATACAAAGTACGCTTCACCCGTAAAGATAAACGCTCAGCAGAAGGGCGAGGTTAAAAAGGTAAACTTCAAAAACGGTGACTGGGTAGACAAGGGCGATGTAATTGCCGTTTTGGAAAATGCCGATGTTACTGACAACCTCCGAAATGCCCGTCAGAGCGTAAAAGAAGCGCAGATGAATCTTACCGAGGCTGAAAATACTCTTGAAGACAAACAGGAGGAAGCAAACGAGTACATAATGGAATCTCCCATAGACGGTGTAATTCTTACCAAGAGTTATGAAGTAGGCGACACTATCAGTGGACAGAACTCTACTGTAATGATGGTCGTTGCCGATATGAGCAAGATGAAATTCACCATTTCAGCCGACGAACTTGACATTGCAAAAATCAAGTTGGGACAAAGCGTTTCCGTAACGGCAGATGCTCTTACAGGTCAGCGCCTTATGGGCAGAATAACTTCTATTTCAAAACTCGGAACATCATCAAACGGTGTTACCAATTATCCTATTGAGGTAACTATTGACAATCCGGGCGATTTGATGCCTGGTATGAATGTAAGCGCGAATATTATCGTAGAACAGGCTACCGATGTTCTCTATCTCCCCGTTGAAGCGGTTGAATATTTCGGCGGCAAGTACTATGTAACAATAGTGGGCGAAGTGACCAATATGCCCGAAAGAAAAGCTATGCCCACAGGTGGCTACGGCTCATGGGGACAAAACCGCGGAAATGAAGAAAAGGCTCAAGCTCCTGAAAATGCGGACGGCGAAAAGAAGCAGGCCTCCGAAGGCGGTCAGATGCCACAGCGTGGACAAATGCCCGAAGGCGGACAAATGCCCGAGCGTGGACAAATGCCTGAAGGCGGATGGGGACAAAGAAGTGAAGGCGGAGCAGCTCCCCAGAAGGAAGCCAAGGCTGAAGAAGGAAAAACTGAAGAAAAATCCGAAACAAAAACAAACGAAAAAACCGAAAAGAAGCCACAGCAGGGACCTCAGAGTGGTAACTTCGGCGGAAACCGACAGGGCGGACAAAACGCACAGCAGGAGGAAATGAAAATCAAAAAATACGCGAAAGAAAAGCGCGTAGAGGTTGAAATAGGTATTTCCACCGACACATATTATGAAATCAAGAGTGGCGTAAAATACGGTCAGGTTGTTAAGAACAGCACGCAGGCATCAAGCTCATCACAAGGCAGATTCGGTATGATGGGCGGCGGCATGATGGGCGGCGGTATGATGGGTGGTATGCCCTCAGGCGGTATGGGCGGAAGTCGTAACGCAGGCATGGGCGGTAACCGTAACTCCGGTATGAGTGGCAACCGTAGCTCAGGTGGCAACCGTAGCGCAGGAGGCAGATAATCCATGATAAAAATCAAGGATATGTATAAAATCTATAAAATGGGTGATGTTGAGGTGCGCGCATTAAACGGCGTGTCCCTCAATGTAAAGCCTAAAGAGTTCGTATCCATCATCGGACCTTCGGGAAGCGGTAAATCAACCCTTATGAATATGATAGGCTGTCTTGATGTTGCTACAAGCGGCGAATATATTCTCGATTCGCGTCCCGTGGTCGACCTTTCGGAAAACGAGCTTGCACAAATCAGGAACGAGAAAATCGGCTTCATATTTCAGGGCTTCAATCTTTTAAGTAAGCTTACGGCTCTTGAGAATGTAGAGCTTCCTCTTATATACAGAGGCATAGATTCCGCGCGCAGACGCGAGCTTGCCGAGGCGGCGCTTTTCCGCGTAGGCCTTGAAGAGCGTATGCACCATAAACCCAAGGAACTCTCAGGCGGTCAGCAGCAGAGGGTGGCGATAGCCCGCGCGCTTTCGTCAAAGCCTCCGCTCATTCTTGCCGACGAGCCGACAGGTAACCTCGACTCAAAAAGCGGTGTAGAGGTTATGAAAATGCTCAAAGAAATCCACAGCGAAGGAAACACAATCGTTCTTATCACACATGACAGCGATGTTGCAAGACAGGCTGACCGCGTTATAAGAATTGCTGACGGACAAATTACGAGCGATACTACAGATGCAGAGGATGTGAAGTGCGAATGAATATATTTATGTCATTCAGAATGGCAATTTCCAGTATCCTCAGCTCGAAGGTGCGTTCGTTCCTTACTATGCTTGGTATCATAATCGGTGTTGCAGCGGTAATTTTGCTTGTAAATATGGTTACTGCGGCTACTCTTGATATGCGTAATCAGCTTGAAAGTATGGGAACAAACCTCATCAATGTTTCAATTCAGCGCGGTGGCTGGGGTATGACGCGAAGCGTCAGCGTAGAGGATATTGAACAAATCGCAGAGGATAACAAGGAAAGTATTGAATATATAACCCCCATTGTTAACAGCCGTGGTACAGCAAAGTATGGTAACAGCAATGTTTCAACAACTCTTTACGGTGTTAACGAGCATTACGGGAAAATCCGAAACTGTGAGGTGGCTGACGGCAGATTCCTTGCAGACTCCGATATTGAAAACCGTAAAAATGTTGTTCTTATCGGCGAATATGTACGCTCCCAACTTTTTGGCGCACAGAATCCGATAGGACAGGAAATAAAAATAAATAACGAAGTTTTCACGGTTGTAGGACTTTTGAAAGCAAAGTCATCAAACGTATCACAAGGTGGCGAGGATGATGTTCTTATCATTCCTTATTCAAGGGCTACAAGACTTATCCGTAACGCAAACATAAATTCGTTTGCAGTATCGGCAAAAAGTGCAGATACAATGACAGCGGCAACAAGCGCGATTGAAAACTTCCTTTACCGCAAATTCAAATCAAGTAATTTCTATACGGTTACAAATCTGGCGGAAACGATTGACACCATTGACGATGCACTCTCCGTAATGACGCTTCTTATGGCAGGAATTGCGGGAATTTCGCTTATTGTCGGCGGTATAGGTATTATGAATATTATGCTTGTCACGGTAACGGAAAGGACCCGTGAAATAGGCATAAGAAAAGCAATCGGAGCAAAGACGGGAACAATCCTTGTGCAGTTTCTTATCGAATCGGCAGTCGTCAGCTGTCTTGGAGGGATTATAGGAATTGTGCTTGGCGTCGTCGGCAGTCACTTTATGTGTATTGGAATGGGTATGCCGACGGTGCCCCTTGCAAAACAGTCAACCGTAATATTCGGCTCATTCCTGTTCTCTGCGGCAATCGGAATTTTCTTCGGACTTTACCCCGCAAGAAAAGCAGCGAAGCTCAATCCTATTGAAGCACTTCGATTTGAATAAAAAAGAGGAGGCGACAACAAAAATGAAAATTAAAATTACTGCAATTCTTCTTATATTAATGATGGCATTTCAGACTGTGTCGTTTGCATCGCTTTCCGATATCGATAAATCAAGCGATGTCGGAGAAGCAATAGAACAGCTTGTAAACCTTGGCGTACTCAGCGGATACCCCGACGGCACATTTCAGCCTGACGGACTTTTAACCCGCGCGCAGTTTGCAAAAATCGCAGTTTGTATGCTCGGCGCTGAAAAAGAAGCAGCGGCACTTTCGGGCAACGATATATTCAGCGATGTGGGAAGCGACCACTGGGCGAGCGGATACATAAACTGCATCGCGCAGAAGGGAATCATAAACGGCTATCCCGACGGTTCTTTCGGCGCGGAAGAAAAAATAACCTACGCGCAAGCGATTACAATTCTTGTAAGACTTTTAGGCTATGACGGCAAGGATGTAAACTACAACTGGCCCGACGGCTATATCAAGAAAGCAAAATCTCTCGGCATTACAGATGGTATGAGCTTCGGCACATACGAAAATGTAACACGCGGCAACGCGGCACTTGTTATTTACAATTCTCTCCTTGCTGAAAAGAAGGAAGGCTCATCCGTGAAGCTCTTGAGCTCAAGCAGTATTGAGGATGTAGTAATTTATGCCGACAGTACAATAAATGCTTCACTTGCAAGTGGAACCATTGCAACCACAAGCGGAAACTACAAGCTTTCCGCAAACTCCAATATCAACGAAAGCGTTTACGGATATATCGGAACACTTTACCTCGATTCTGAAAAGAAGGCAAGTGCATTCGTTCCTGAAAAAGAAAGTGTAAGAAATGTAACAGTTTCCTCCGCAGTAGCAAACGGCGACAAGGTTGAAATCACATTCGTTGAGAATGGAATGACAAGAACTGAAGGCTTCAGCGCGAGCGCGTCTGCATACTACGGCGGAAAGAGTGCAACTCTTTCTTCAGCGGCATCGCAGATGGAAGCAGGTCGTGAGGCGCGTATCTTCTACGGAGCGGACGGAAACTTCGCGCGCATCTATTTAAGAGAATCCACTCTTAAAGGACCTGTGACAATCACATCAAGTTATTCGCAGGTATATTCTTCCTTTAATATAATAGGAAGCGATATAAAAGTAATCCGCGACGGACAAAATGCAAATCTTACCGATGTAGCACTTTTTGATGTTGTATATTATATGGAAAGCACAAACACCCTCTACGCATACTCCGACAAGGCGAGCGGTACTTATGAGGAAGCTTATCCTTATAAATCGGAAGTAACAAGTGTCAAGGTCGGCGGCAGAGAGTACGCTCTTTCAACACAGAGTGCAATCCGCAAGATGAACACCTCGCAGGGCGCGTTTGAAATCGGCGACCGTGTAACACTCCTTTTCGGTAGAAATAAGGAAGTTGTTGATGTTGTAACTCTTTCAGCGGGCGCGGATCTTGATATAGCGGTTCTTGTAAAGAGCTATAAGGAAGTTTCAACAGACCGCGAAAACAGCGGTGCCAGCATCAGCTATGTTGATGTTGTCCTTCCCGACGGCACAACAGTTACCTATGAAACAGACCGTGACTACAGCGAGCATATCGGCGACGTTATGAAGGTTGAATTCAACGGAAACATTGCAAAGCTTACATATGTAGTGCCCACAATCATCCACGGAGAATTTGATAAGTCAGTTCCCTCGCTTGACGGACATTGGCTTACAAAGGACTGCGCTATACTTGAACTTGTAAAAGAAGGTTCAGACACGGCAACTGTCAAGAAGATAGATGTACGCGACATCGAAACTACAACACTTAACAGCGAGCAGGTTATCCACGCATATACAAGCGGAACGATGAGAGATATCCGTTTCATCTATGTAAAGGATGTTACAAAATCGGAAGCAACCTACGGCGTTGTTACAAAGGTGTCGGGCAAGAACCATACAATAATGACAGACAGCTCGACAATCAATGTGACCACATCACTCCTTATGCCCATAAGCAGTGCGGTGGAAATTAAATCCACAGGCAGAGAAACACAGGTGGATCCGCTTGTTAAAGTTGCTACTTCAAATAATATTGAAGGCTTTGAAGAAGGTCGCATCCGTCTTGACGGAAAAAACTATGTTGTCAGCGACTATGTGAAAATCTACGGCGCAAGTGAAAAAAGAGGATACGAGTCAATGAGTATCTCCCAGATATTAAATAATAATGTTGTAAGGATAGACCTCTACTCGGATAAAGTTCTTTCTTCAGGCGGTGTGGTAAGAGTTATCGTAGTATCAGTTCAGTAATAATAAAGGCGAAGGGGCAAAAAGCCCCTTCGCTGTTATATTAAAGAAAAAACTGTAATTTTCGCAAAAAAATATGTTGACAAAGAAAAATCCTTATGGTATATTTAACTTACCTCGCTATGCAGGGCTTTTTTTACGTGCATAAAAAACGGGGAAATCTTACGCAGGAGGCGCAAATCATGAGAGTTAAAATAACATTGGCATGCACAGAATGTAAGCAGCGCAACTACAATACTATCAAGAATAAGAAGAACACACCCGACAGACTTGAAATGAACAAGTATTGTCCTTTCTGCCGCAAGCATACAGTGCACAAAGAATCTAAGTAATAGAAGGTGAAGTAAATGGCTGAAAAGGTTAAAAAGGAAAACATTTTCCGTCGCATAGGCAAGTTTTTCAAGAGTACAAAATCTGAATTCAAGAAGGTTACTTGGCCTACAAAGAAACAGCTTTTGAACAACACCATGATCGTTATCGCAGCACTTGTTATCATTGGTCTTGTAATATTTGGACTCGATACCCTCTTTACTAAGTTGGCTGGAAAATTCTTTATTCGCTAATTTATTGAAAAGGAGGAAGGGCGCTTCGCCCGATACACTATGAGTGCTGAATTTAAGTGGTATGTTGCTCACACTTATTCGGGTTACGAAAACAAGGTAAAAGACAGCATTGAAAAAACTGTTGAAAACCGTGGTCTCGGCGAACTTATCGGCGATGTGTGTATTCCTGTTGAGGAAGCAGTCGAGGAAAACGATAAGGGCGAAAAGAAGACCGTTTCAAGAAAAATCTATCCCGGATATGTATTTATCAAAATGAAAATGACCGACGAAAGTTGGTATGTGGTTCGCAATACCCGTGGTTGCACAGGTTTTGTAGGACCGGGAAGCAAACCCGTTCCGCTTTCCGACGCGGAGGTTGAACGCCTTGGTGTAGAAACCGCGGCAGCAATTGACCTCGGCTTTGAAGTTGGAGATACAGTTCGTATCACTGACGGTAGTATGGAAGGCTTCATGGGTGAAGTTATGGAAATCAATTCCGAAAAACGCAAGATAAGCGTTATGGTTACTATGTTCGGCGGACGCGAAATGCAGGTAGAGTTCGACGCCTACCAGATCGAACCGCTCGAGTAAAATCGTTAATAAGTCTTCGGACTTGTTATAGATGGGAGGACGCACAAAGTGCGTTCGTTACTACCACATTTTTTTCAAGGAGGTGCAAACCATGGCTCAGAAAATCGCAGGTTATATCAAGTTGCAAATCCCCGCAGGTAAGGCTACACCGGCTCCCCCGGTTGGTCCCGCTCTCGGTCAGCATGGTGTTAACATCGTGCAGTTCACAAAAGAATTCAACGAGAGAACAGCTAAAGACGCAGGTTTAATTATCCCTGTTGTTATTACCGTATATGCGGACAGATCCTTCAGCTTCATCACTAAGACTCCCCCGGCTGCAGTCCTCATTAAGAAGGCTTGTAAGATCGAGAGTGGTAGTGGTGTACCTAACAAGACTAAAGTTGCTCAGCTTTCAAAGGCAGACTTACAGCAGATCGCGGAAACAAAAATGCCCGACCTTAACGCTGCAAGCCTTGAAGCCGCTATGAGCATGATCGCAGGTACAGCAAGAAGCATGGGCGTAACAGTAGAAGAATAATCTAAGAGAAGACGTGGGAGGGA
>JAZRFX010000304.1:0-2024 GCA_045643845.1 Clostridia bacterium
AGTAAATAACCAAAATAAAAAGCCTTTGAAAAAGCAAATTCAAGGCTTTTTTATTTTGAAAAAATATTAAAAATACTGTTGTGTTTTAGTGCATTTTATTATATAATAAAATGGCGTAAGGAGTGGTTACTATTAAATCAAGAACTATTTACGATATAAAGTCAATATTAGAGCGCGATCCCGCGGCACGAAACGCTTTTGAAGTAGCGCTTCTTTATCCTGGATTTCACGCGGTGCTTTTCCACCGCTTTTCACA
Organism: Clostridia bacterium; assembly: GCA_045643845.1. Taxonomy (GTDB): domain Bacteria; phylum Bacillota; class Clostridia; order UMGS1883; family UMGS1883; genus UMGS1883. Next base: position 257 of record JAZRFX010000304.1, read on the forward strand.
TATGCTCTATAAGTGCGGACTCCGTTTCATTCCGCGTCTTATAAGTCAGTGTGTGCGCTTTTTTACAAAAATTGAAATACATCCTGGGGCAACCATCGGTAAAGGTCTTTTAATCGACCACGGCTGCGGCGTTGTAATCGGCGAAACGACAGTTATCGGCGACGACTGTACCATCTATCAGGGCGTAACGCTTGGCGGTACGGGTAAGGATACGGGAAAGCGTCATCCCACCCTCGGTAACAATGTTATGGTTGGTGCAGGTGCGAAAATCCTCGGACCTTTTACAGTCGGCGACAACTGTAAAATCGCGGCAAACGCGGTGCTTCTTCGTGAGGTTGAACCCGACAGTACTTGTGTCGGCGTTCCTGCGAGAGTGGTAAAGCGTGGCGACAAGCGTGTGGACGACCTTGACCAGATCCATATTCCCGACCCTGTCAGCCAGGAACTTTGCCGAATGAGCGCGAAAATAGATAAGCTTACAGCGGAGCTTGAAGCTCTTATAAACGATACAAGACAATAACGAAAGGCAGTGATATAAATGAAATTATATAACACATTAACCCGTTCAAAAGAAGAATTTAAGCCTCTTACAGAGGGCGAGGTAAAGATGTACTCCTGCGGACCGACAGTTTATAACTATTTCCATCTCGGAAATGCGCGTCCGTTCATCGTATTTGACTGCTTAAGACAGTTCCTCGAATATCGCGGATACGATGTTAAGTTTGTGCAGAACTTTACCGATGTTGACGACAAGCTTATAAATAAAGCTCGCGAAGAGGGTGTAACAGTTCCCGAAATCGCGGAAAAATATATCAAGGAATATTTTGTGGATGCACAGGCTCTCGGCATTAAAGAGGCAACCGTTCATCCCCGTGCAACTGAAAATATCGATGCTATCATCGAAACTGTAAAGACACTTATCGAGAAAGGCCACGCTTACGAGGTTGAGGGAGATGTTTATTTCTCCGTTGAAAGCTACAAGGATTATGGTAAGCTCAGCCATCAGCCTCTTGAAGACCTTGAAAGTGGCGTTCGTAAGGAACTTGACGACAAGAAGCATCATCCGATGGACTTTGCTCTCTGGAAAAAGAGAAAGACTGATGACGAAATCGGTTGGGAAAGCCCCTGGGGTATCGGTCGCCCGGGATGGCATATTGAATGTACCGCTATGGTAAACCGTTACCTTGGTCACACAATCGATATTCACAGCGGTGGCTTCGACCTTATATTCCCGCATCACGAAAATGAAATCGCGCAGAGCGTTTGTGCAAACGGCACGCCTTTTGCAAACTATTGGCTCCACAACGGTTTCATCAATGTTAATAACGAGAAAATGAGTAAGTCGCTCGGTAACTTCTTTACCGTCCGTGACATCGCTGAAAAATATGATTACGAGGTTATTCGTTTCTTTATGCTTTCCGCTCATTACAGAAGCCCCATCAACTTCTGCGACGAGCTTATGGATGCGGCAAAGAACGGATTAGAGCGAATCTACAACTGCGTAGACAACCTTGATTTCCTTATGAACACTGCACCCGAAGGCGAAGTTAAGGCGGAAATCAAAGAAGCTATGGAAGGCTATAAGGCAAAGTTTATTTCTGCTATGGAAGATGACCTTAATACTGCCGATGCAATTTCCGCTATTTTTGAGGCAGTGCGCTTTGCAAACTCAATGCAGTCTCCATCTCGTGCAGAACTTGCAGCGGCAAAGACTACTATTCTTGCGCTTGGCAATGTTTTAGGTCTTCTTAAAAACACACAGAAAGCA
>JAZRFX010000305.1:0-2562 GCA_045643845.1 Clostridia bacterium
TGCACCCTGTTCGTATATTTTTGCGCAAAGGAAAGTGATTTTTCGTTTAGGGGCAAAACTTTTTTGGATATTTTACAAATTCGCTTGAAGAAAAATTCTGCGATTTTATTATTCACATTCGTATCAAGGTTGCAATGGCAATGATAAACTACCGCTGCCTTTTTATGAAACGAGGAAAGAATGAAATAATCCCTGATAAGTCCCATAGTAAAACACGACGCGTTGTAGTGAATTACGGGGGGCTTTTCCTTCTTCAATATTTTTGAGATATTCTTTTTTATTGTAAGCGTTCTTTTAAGTTCGTCCGCGAGATTAACCCGTTTTCCATTTTCGGCACGCGCGCCAACAATGCCCGAGTTAACAAGGAAAACCTCGCACCCTAAAATGGGCATACGCTCCATAACCTCAACCGTCCAGGAGGAAATCCCCCCGATGGGTGGAGGCAGCGGAGAAACTAAAAGAAGTTTGTTTGCATTAGTCATATTTTTAAGTCCTCTATGATTTGTGCATACTTTTCGGCACAAATCTCTTTTGATGCGTTTTCTCTTACATATTCGCGGAGGTTTGTGGAGTCTTCCTCCCCATTTTTCCACGCGGTGTATCTTTTTAAAATTGCCTCTTTGAGAAGAGCGGCATCGCCTGCCTCAACACACTCACCCGCGCCTGAAGCGCGAAGAACATCGGCGAGGTCGCTGTCTGTATCAAACGATGCGATAATGGGAGTATTACACGCCATTATGCTCCAGGTTTTGCTGGGAAGCCCTGCGTTTCCTGTTCCCTTTTTGCAAGTTATAAGGCAAATATCACCAAGAGAGTAAACCTCGGAAACTCTGTCTTGCGGAAGGAGCGGATGAATAAAAACATTTGAAAGCGATGATGCTTCTTTTTCCGCATCCTCAAAATATGCACCGCCGCCGAAAATGGCAAATCTGATATCGGTGTTTTCTTCAAGCTCTTTCGCAACTTTCAAAATTATATCGGCACCTTGTGCCGCACCGAAGTTACCTGCATATACTACAAGAAATTTGTCTTTGTCAATTCCAAACTCGTTTACTATAGTGTTATCCTCGCGCGGAACGGGAGCCACACCGTCTATATCAATCCAGTTTGAAACAAGACTGAGTTTTTCTTCCGCTACGCCTTTTCCGAGGAGGTTTTTCTTTATTCCTTCGCTGATGACAATTATCTTGTCAGCGTGTTTGTAGGAGTAATTTTCGATTTTTCTGCCGATTTTGTAAATCAGGCTACCCTCGGTTGTTATTTTCGTATTCACAAGCGAATCAGGAAAAACATCCTGAAGCGAATAAACTGTCGGGCATTTTAATTTTTTCTTCAGCATCGCCATTAAAAGTCCCTGCGTAGGAGGAGTGCTTGCTGAAAAAATAACATCGGTATCTTTATACTTTTTGCCGATCTGATACTGACGGAAATTGCACCAGAAATAGCGAAATGCTCTCGTGAGAGGATTCTTGTTTTCCTGAGGAGCCCAGAAGCGCTCGACATTAACCTTCCCGTCAAAAAGCGACTCGCGTTTTATCTTACTATACTTTTCGCGGAGAGCCTTATCGATTCCACGAGTGGGCGTCGGACACAGGATATTTATTTCGTGTCCGCGATTTATAAGAGCATCTATAATATCATTTTCAAGGTGCGTGAATGCAATTATCTCGGGCTTAAAGTAAGCGTCAAGAAACAAAACTTTCATTCTTGTTTCCTCCGTAGTAGTGGTACTCGTTCATTTTTCTGCCTTCGGGAGTTTCGTACTCGCCCTTCATTTCAAATCCGTTTTTGATATAGAAATGATTTGCAAGCTCGTTATCCTTCGCGTCGGTTTCAAGCTTTATATATTCGTATTCATCGAAATTCACATTTTCTTTCAAAAACTCAATGAGCTTTGTTCCTATTCCCTTCGACTTGATTTCGGGAGAAACTCCGATTGAAGAAAGCTCGATGTATTTTTCATCTCTTTTCGCCTCTCCCGGTTTTAAGAACGCGCGGATAAGGCGCATAAAAACTTTCGGTTTTCTGAAAAACGCACCTGCGCTGTACCATCCAAAAGGAATGAGGCGTTTTTTTATCATATACTTGTAAAGCCCGCTCATATCATTTGAATACGCCAAAAATCCGATTGTTTTTCCGTCCTCGGTCGCTATGATAAGGTCGGATTCGTTATGAAGGATATAGCACAAATACATCTGGTGCAGGAAGCCCCTTCCCATAAAGGTCAGGAAAAAACCTTCAAATGTTGCAAGGTGGATTTTTACGATTTCGTCGAGTATTTTTTTGTCAGGAGAAGTAAGCTTTTTAATTTCCACTTTTTATCCCTCAATTGTGATTTTTTCTTTTTCTGCCGTCTTTTCTTCGTCCTTGAAGTCAACGCCGATTACGGCAAGAACGGTCATTATCATAAGCTTTATGTCGTAAAAGAAACTGAATTTTTCTATGTAGGCGAGGTTATACTCCATTTTACCAGGGAGCACATCCTCAACATATGTATCGTCCGCGTTTTCCGCTGCGGAAAGGAGCTTATCCTCATCCTTGTAGAAAATGCTTGCAAGCGAT
>JAZRFX010000306.1:0-5632 GCA_045643845.1 Clostridia bacterium
AAAATCGGCGAAGAACTTAAAATGACAGACTACGGTAAATATATTCTTGAACTTGTGAAGGAGTAAAAGTTATGAAAATTTTAGTAACAGGCGGTGCCGGCTTTATCGGCAGTAACTTCATATACTATATGCTTGAAAAGCATCCCGACTATAAAATCGTGTGTCTTGATGCGCTTACTTATGCGGGAAATCTTGAAACACTTGAAGAAGCGATGAAAAACGAAAACTTCAAGTTTGTCAAGGGCGATATCACCGACCGCGAAGCAGTAAGAAAACTCTTCTCCGAGGAAAAGTTTGATATCGTGGTAAACTTCGCGGCTGAAAGCCATGTTGACAGAAGTATCGAAACACCTGAAGTGTTCCTCAAGACAAACATCCTCGGCACACAGGTTTTGATGGATGCATCGCGCGAATTTGAGGTAAAGAGATATCATCAGGTTTCAACCGATGAGGTTTACGGCGACCTTCCGCTTGATCGTCCCGACCTTTTCTTTACCGAGGAAACTCCTATTCACACTTCAAGTCCGTACAGCGCGTCAAAGGCGGCAGCTGACCTTCTTGTGCAGGCATATCAGCGTACATACAATTTCCCTGCAACAATTTCACGCTGCTCAAATAACTACGGCCCATATCATTTCCCCGAAAAGCTTATCCCTCTTATGATAGCGAATGCACTTGCTGAAAAACCGCTCCCCGTATATGGAGAAGGTCTTAATGTCCGCGACTGGCTCTATGTAGAGGACCATTGCAGCGCAATCGACCTTATCATCCACAACGGCAGAGTGGGAGAGGTTTATAACATCGGCGGACATAACGAAAAGGCTAACATCGATGTTGTTAAAATTATCATCAAAGAGCTTGGCAAGAGCGAAGATCTTATCACCTATGTAACAGACCGTAAAGGCCACGATATGCGTTATGCTATAGATCCTGCGAAAATTCATCGTGAGCTTGGCTGGCTTCCCGCTACAAAATTTGACGATGGTATAAAAAAGACCATTAAGTGGTACCTTGACAACAAGCCCTGGTGGGAGAATATCATCAGCGGAGAGTATAAGGAATACTACAAAAAAATGTATGAAAACAGATAAAGGGAATTGAGAAAATGAGTAAAGAAATTTCATTTTGTCCATACCGCGTGTGCCCTCTTGGAGCGCACATTGACCACCAGTATGGTGTTGTAAGCGGTTTTGCCATTGACAAAGGCATCGAAATTGAATACGAAAAAACAGACGACGGGAAAGTTTATCTTGAAAGCAGCGACTTTGAAAAAAAGGTTGAGTTTTCAATCAACAAAAATCTTGTAAAGGAGAACGACTGGGCAGATTACCTGCGCGGCGCAACCGCTTCTTTAAAGCGTAATTACGACCTTTCTTACGGCGTTAAGGCGCATATAAAAGGCAGTCTTCCCATTGGCGGACTTTCTTCATCTGCGGCTGTAATTATCGCATTTTTGAACGCTCTTTGCCGCGTTAATGGGATAAAGCTTTCTAAAAAAGAAGTGGTTATGACAGCTCTCTGGGCGGAAAACGAATTCGTCGGTGTAAGCTGCGGGAAGCTTGACCAGTCGTGTGAAATATACTCGAAAAAAGGAAATCTCTTGTATATGGATATGAGAGATGATTCCTACGAGCTTATTCCTCCCAGCGGCAGTATGCCCGATTTCAAGATAGCAATCTTCTTCAGCGGTCTTGAAAGAAGCCTTGTCGGAAGTCAGTTCAATATGCGCGTGGACGAGCTCAAGAGTGCGGCATATCTCCTCAAGGCGCTTTCAGGTATGGAATACGGCAAATTTGCGGACACCCGTCTTCGTGATGTGCCAGTTGAAGTTTTCGAGAAATATAAGGATGCTCTCCCTGAAAACTGGAGAAAGAGAGCAACTCATTACTACTCCGAAGTAGAGCGCGTTAAAAAAGGCGTTGAAGCCTGGAAAAAAGGCGATATTGAAGCTTTTGGTAAGCTCTCCTTCGAAAGCGGAGAGAGCAGTATCAAAAATTACGAAACAGGCTCACCTCAGCTTATAAAAATCCACGAGATAATGAAGGAAACCGAGGGTATCTACGGCGGTCGCTTCAGCGGTGCAGGCTTCAAGGGATGTGCGATGGCACTTGTAAATCCTGCTTTTGAAGAGCAGATAAAAGCTGAAGTAACTGCAAAATATCTGAAGGAATTCCCAGAGCTTGAAGGCAAATTTGGTGTCTATTTTGCACAGAGTGCAGATGGCATTGACCTTTTTTAAGGAGCAAATAATATGGCAAACTTTAAAAAATATGACGGAAGTAAAAAAATACTCGTAACAGGTGCGGCAGGCTTTGTGGGTTTTCACCTTTCAAAGAGAATTCTCGAGGAAGGTGGCGAGGTAATCGGCTTTGACAACCTTAACGATTACTATGAGGTTTCGCTGAAAGAAAGCCGCCTTGAAATCCTTAATAAATATGAGAAATTCACATTTATCAAAGGCAATCTTGCCGACAAAGAAGCAATTGAGAACCTCTTTGAAACCTACTGCCCCGACATTATCGTAAACCTTGCGGCGCAGGCTGGAGTAAGATATTCTATCGACAATCCCGACGCGTATATTGAAAGCAATATTATCGGCTTTTACAATATTCTGGAAGCGTGCCGTCATCACAAGATTGAGCATCTTATCTATGCTTCAAGCTCGTCAGTTTACGGCAATCAGAAAAAGACACCTTTCTCAACGAGCGACAATGTTGACCACCCGATAAGCCTCTATGCGGCAACGAAAAAGAGCAACGAGCTTATGGCATTCACATACAGCCATCTTTATAAATTCCCCTCTACGGGACTTCGTTTCTTCACAGTTTATGGTCCTTACGGAAGACCTGATATGGCATACTTCTCTTTCACAAAGAAGATTATGAAGGGCGAAACAATCAAAATTTTCAATAATGGCGATATGTACCGCGACTTTACCTATGTTGATGACATCGTGCAGGGCATTATGAATATGCTCTTAAATCCCCCTGCACCCGATGAAAACGGCGACTCGGCAAAAGTTTATAACATAGGAAACAACAACCCCGAAAAGCTTATGTATTTCATCGAAACTCTTGAAAAGGCAATCGGCAAAACTGCGCAGAAGGAATATCTTCCTATGCAACCCGGCGATGTTTATCAGACCTACGCCGATGTAAGCGATTTGCAGAAGGATTTTGACTTCAAGCCCTCCACATCTATCGAAGAAGGACTTGGTAAATTCGCAAAATGGTATTTTGAATATTACGGAGAAAAATAATGACGCAGGATTTTACAAATATGCTTTATCTCTTCGGCGCGGCAGCAACGGGCGGAGAGATTAAAACTGAATATTGTAAAAACTTAAGTAAAATACGCGACCTATCTCTTATGCAGGAGGTATGGGATGTCGTATATGGTGGCGTGCGCTCAAAAATAGAATCGGGCGATGTTAAAATCCCTTCCGAAGTCTATTTGAAGCTTGAAAAAACCTTTCTTTCAAATGTCGCACTCAACATTCAGAAGATAGAGTTTAATCTTTCATCCTTGAAAAAACTTGAGGAGCACGGGATTAAGTGTGCGATTCTTAAAGGAATTACCATTTCGCGCTTTTACGCTATGCCCGAAACACGCGTTTCAAGCGATATGGATATATTGATTGACAGCGCAGACGAGGGAAAGGCAGTGAAAATCTTAACCGACCTCGGCTACGATTGTGAAGAGCGCGCGAAAAACGACCACCATATGAAGGCGAATCATAAGAAAGGCGGACTTTTAGAGGTTCATGTAGCACTTCATTCAGTTCCTACAAATGACATAATCCTTGATGACGAAATCCGCTACGACGAGGAATTTTACCGCCTTCCCGACGGGACATATACGCTCGGCATACAGGACAATCTCATCTACCTTTCGGCGCATCTTATAAAGCATCTTGTAAACGATGCCACGGGCGTAAGGCAAATGATGGACCTTCTATTATATATGAAGGAATACGAAAACGAAATTGATTGGGATAAGTATAATTCCCTTATGAAAAAACTTGGCTATGACACACTTATCCGCGTTATAAAGGGCATTGGCGTAAAATATTTCAAAATGGAATTTGCCGATGCTATCACGGAAGGATGTGGCTTTGAAGAACTTTTGGAGGACTGTGAAATCGGCGGAGTTTTCGCAAGAAATGAAAAAGAACGCGCACAGTTTTTCAGCATCTACACAAAGAGAAGATCGGGAAAAGGAACCTTCAGCTACCTTCTTTTCAGAGCGTTTAAAAGCGAACGAAGCGTTTTTGCGCTTATTTTCCCGCCTGTAGAAGCGATAAAGGAACGATTCCCCTATGTAAAGAAAAACCCTTTGCTTCTTCCGATCGGATGGGCGCACAGATTCATTCAGATTGCACTTAAAACTTCGGGAAAAGATGTGGCAAAAACTGAAAAAGATTCTAAAGAAAGCGATGTAATCGCAAGACGAATCAAAATGGCAGAAAAATTAGGAATGTTTAAGACAGAGGACAACAAATGAGTTTATTGATGCTAAAAGATGTTTCAAAAAGCTTCGGCGAAAGAGTGCTTTTTGAAAATGTTTCATTTAACATTGAAAATACTACGAAGATGGGCTTTATCGGCTCCAACGGTGTGGGGAAAACAACACTTTTCCGCACAATATTCGGCGAGGAGGACTTTACGGGCGATATCGTAAAATCGTCCGACCTTAAAATCGGCGTTATGGAGCAGACACCACCATCTTCCGACAGCCTTACTGCGTATGACTATACGCTCGAGGTTTTTTCGCGCTTCTTTGAAATAGAAAAAGAAATGGAAATCATCCGTCTTTCTCTTGAAAAAGGGGAGGGCGACACAGCGCGTCTTATAAATCGTCAGGAGGCGCTGAATACTGAATATATAAGAAACGACGGACTCACATACCGCGCAAGAACACGCAGTATGCTGCTGGGACTCGGCTTTTCCGAAACTGAAATAAATCTCCCGATGGCTTCTCTTTCGGGCGGACAAAAAACGCGCCTTTCACTTGCGCGCACACTCTTGTCGGAGGCGAATTTCCTTCTCCTTGACGAACCGACAAACCATCTTGACATTGACTCGGTAAGATATCTTGAAGACTTTTTGCGAAACACCAATAAGGCATTTATCGTAATCAGCCACGACAGATATTTCCTTGACCGCGTCACAAATACAACTATTGAACTTGAAAACAGAAAAATCGCGTGCTATACGGGCTCTTACTCAACCTTCCTTGAAAAGAAGGAGCAGGTAAAACTTGCAATGCAGCGAAAATATGACAATACAATGGCGGAAATAAAGCGTATTGAAGGCATCATCGAGCAGCAAAAAAGATGGAACCGCGAACGCAATATCCGTACTGCCGAGCACAAGCAAAAAAGTATCGACCGCCTCGAGGAAACTCTTGAAAAGCCCGAGGAGGATACATCTAAAATCCACTTCCGCTTTACAGCCGAAAGAAAAAGCGGTAACGATGTTTTAAAGGTTATAAACCTTGAAAAAGAGTATGAAAACAAAAAGCTTTTCTCGGATGTGAACTTTGAGGTAAAGCGTGGAGAAAGAGTGTTTCTTTTAGGCCCTAACGGATGCGGAAAATCAACTCTTTACAAAATGATAAAGGGAACGATTGC
>JAZRFX010000307.1:0-7544 GCA_045643845.1 Clostridia bacterium
GATTTCTTAAAGAAATTAAACTGACAAAAAGGGTAGCTTCGGCTACCCTTATCTTATAGAAAGTAGGCGATAATATGATTCGCGTAGGTATATTTGGTTACGGAAATTTGGGCCGTGGAGTAGAAAAAGCCATAAAGCAAAATCCCGATATGGAGCTTGTTGCAGTATTTACCCGCCGTAATCCCGAAGACCTTAAGATAGAAACTGCAAATGCAGCTGTGTGCAATGTAAAGGATGTCGAAAGCTATAAAGATAAAATTGATGTTATGATTCTCTGCGGTGGTAGTGCGACTGACCTTCCCACGCAGACACCCGATATGGCAAAATACTTCAATGTAATCGATAGCTTTGATACACACGCAAAAATCCCCGAGCATTTTGCAAAGGTTGATGCTTCTGCAAAGGAGAGCGGAAAGGTTGCAATCATCTCGGTTGGCTGGGACCCTGGTATGTTCTCCTTAAATCGCCTCTATGCGGGCGTAATCCTTCCCGAGGGTAAAGACTATACCTTCTGGGGAAAAGGCGTGAGTCAGGGCCATTCTGATGCAATCAGGCGCATTGACGGTGTGCTTGATGCGAAGCAGTACACAATTCCCGTGGAAAATGCACTTGAAAGAGTGAGAAGCGGCGAAAATCCCGACCTTACAACACGCGAAAAGCACACTCGTGAATGCTTCGTAGTTGCAAAGGAAGGCGCCGACCTTTCCCGTATTGAAAACGAAATTAAAACGATGCCCAATTATTTCGCCGATTACGATACGACAGTTCACTTCATTTCAAAAGAAGAGCTTGACCGCGACCATAGTAAAATGGGACACGGCGGTTTTGTTATCCGCAGCGGTAAGACAGGCGACGGAAATAATCACATTATTGAATATAGCTTGAAACTTGATTCTAACCCCGAATTTACATCATCTGTACTTGTTGCGTATGCACGCGCGGCAGTTCGCCTCAATAACGAAGGCGTAAAGGGTTGCAAGAGTGTTCTCGATATAGCTCCAAGCTACCTCTGCATCAAAAACGGAGAAACCCTCCGAAAAGAATTATTGTAATACACAAAAAAGGATGACGATTGTCATCCTTTTTTTAATCAAGTTCTGCTATTTCGTGGTAGAGGTCGGCGTATCTTCCATTCATTGCGAGCAGTTCGTCGTGCGTACCGCGTTCAATAATTTTGCCCTGCTCAAGTACCATAATCGCGTTGGACTTTCTTACAGTTGAAAGTCGGTGCGCAATTACGAATGTAGTCCTGTTTTCCATCAGGGCATCCATACCTTCTTCGATATGCTTCTCCGTTCTTGTATCGACGGAGCTTGTAGCCTCGTCAAGAATAAGAATCGGTGCGTGGCTTATCGCCGCGCGTGCAATATTGAGAAGCTGTCTTTGTCCTTGTGAAAGGTTTGCGCCATCGTTTTCCAAAACTGTGTCGTAGCCATTTTCAAGCCTTGTTATGAACGAATGCGCCGATGCCACCTTCGCCGCCGCGATAACTTCCTCATCGGTCGCATCAAGTCGTCCGTAGCGGATATTTTCCATAACCGTTCCCGTGAAAAGATGCGTATCCTGAAGTACCATCGCAATATTTTTACGCAGGAATCCGCGCTCAATCTCATCAATCGGCACGCCGTCTATTGTGATAGTGCCTTCTTTAATATCATAAAATCGTGAAAGAAGATTTGTTACAGTTGTCTTACCTGCACCCGTTGAACCAACAAATGCAATCTTCTGACCTGGTTTTGCATAGAGCGAAATATTGTGAAGAACAGTCTTTTCGGGGGTGTAGCCGAAGCTCACATTGTCAAGCACCACATGGCCCTCTATAGAATCCATATGAGTAAGCTTTTCGCTTTCCTTTTCGCCTTCCTCGGCAAGCACTTCAAAAACTCGCTCCGCGCCTGCCAATGCGGAGAAAACTGTGTTAATCTGCATTGAGATCTGATTTATCGGCATATTAAAGCTTCTTGTGTAGTTAACCGATATTGTAAGACCACCGATATCAAAACCGCGCGCTACAACGAGTATCGCGCCCACACACGCCGTGATGCCATAAGAGATATTACAAAGCTGATGTGTAACGGGTCCCATGATTCCCGAGCAAAACTGCGCCTTAATCTGCGCGTTGCAAAGCTTGTCGTTTAAGTATTCAAATTCTTCAACGGCAGTTTCTTCGTGGTTGAATACCTTTACAACCTTTTGCCCTGAAATAGTTTCCTCGGCAAATCCGTTGAGCGCGCCAAGGCTCTTTTGCTGGGTTACATACGCGCTTCTTCCTGATTTCATTATCGCCTTGCTCGCGTATGTCAGGAGCGGTGTCATAACGATTGTTATAAGCCCCAAAATCCAGTTGGTGTAAAGCATCAAAAAGATTGTGCCTATAATAGTGATCGCACCCGATATAATCTGAATCAGCGTGTGATTAAGCATTTCGCCGACAGCGTCGATATCGTTTGAGAATCGGCTCATAATATCGCCCGTGGAATTTGTATCGAAATATCTTATGGGAAGCGTCTGAATCTTCTTGTACAAATCAGTACGCATTTGCTTTAAAGAGCGCTGTGAAACTGTCAGCATCAATCTCTGCTGTCCCCACATAGAAAGAATGGAGGAGAGGTAAATTACCGCCATAACACCGATACCGCCGAGCAGTCCCGTAAGCCTTGCGGAAATGTCAGTACCCGGGGCGTAGTATAAAAACCTGTTCATAATCGGGCGGAGTATATAAGAGGATGCAAGCGAAAATCCCGTATGAAGAAGCGCGCAAATAAACGCGCAAATAAGAAGGACTTTCTGATCCGACAAATAGCGAAGAAGCTTCACTATTGTTTTAAGCGCATTCTTCGGCTTTCCATGAGCGCCCATATTTGCCATAGGACCGCGCCTCGGGCCCATACCCATTTGCTTCTTTTCGGGTTTAAGCGAATGCGAGGAGTATTTTTTTTCAAGTCTTTCAAGTTTTTTCTGATCCACTTTTTACTCCTCCTTATCTTTCTGCGAATAATAGATTTCCTGATATTCAGCACAATTTTTCATAAGCTCGCTGTGAGAACCGATGCCAACTATCTTACCATGGTCAAGGACAATAATCTTATCAGCATCGGAAACGGATGTGATTCTCTGCGCAATAATGATTTTTGTAACGCCGTCAAGCTCCTCACGGAAAGCCTTACGGATAGAAGCGTCGGTAGCCGTATCAACTGCGCTTGTCGAGTCGTCAAGGATAATGATTTGCGGGCTCTTAAGAAGCGCTCTCGCAATACAAAGACGCTGTCTTTGACCGCCTGAAAGGTTTGCGCCACCGCGCCCGATATCGCTTTCGTAACCGTCCTTGAACGATGAAACGAATGAATCCGCCTGCGCAATTGTTGCCGCCTTCTTCAATTCCTCGTCAGTAGCATCTTCATTACCCCAACGCAGGTTTTCGGAAACTGTTCCCGAGAAAAGCGTATTTTTTTGAAGTACTACGGAAACTGCGTCGCGCAAATTTTCAAGTGAATAGTCAAGAATATTCACTCCGTCTACGAAAATTTCGCCCTCGTCGGCATCGTAAAGACGGGGGATAAGCGACACGAGAGTAGTCTTACCGCTACCCGTAGAACCGATAATTCCGACAAGCTCGCCCGATTTGATAGAAAAGCTTACATCGTCAAGAACCTTTTCGCTGTTGTTTTTGAAATAGCGGAAGGAAACATTTTTAAATTCAATACTACCGCTTTCAATTTTGCGTTCTTTTTGAGTAGCATTATCGTCAGTAATATCAATAACTGCATTCATAACGGCGCTGATTCGCTTGTCGCTTGCTGCGGCTCTTGTACCCTGAAGGATAATCATCGCCATAAAGTTAAGCGCGGTCAGAATTTGTGTCAGGTATGTAATAAACGCGGTAAGCGTACCGATTTGCATATCGCCGACCATAATGGGCTTGCCCGAAAACCACACTACAGCAAGTGTTGTGATATTGACTGCAAGCGCCGATACGGGCATAAGATACTGCATTACGCGGAGCGCCGACATACTTTTATTATAAAGCTCGTCGTTTGTGCGAGCGAACTTTTCGATTTCGTAATCCTCACGCACGAAGGATTTTATAACCTTTTCGTTTGTGATAGTTTCGCCGATGTTGTTATTAAGCGCATCAATTGCCTTCTGCATCGTAGTATATCGGGGAGATGCAGTTTTGATAATAATAGTAATCGCAAGAGCAAGGAAGGGCATAACCGCAAATATGATAAGCGCGAGCTTGCCATTAAGTGAAAATGCCATTACAAGCGCGCCGACAAGCATAACGGGGCTTCTAAACATTCCGCGAAGAAGTGTCTGCGCAAAATTCTGAATCTGCGTTATGTCATTTGTGATTCGTGTGATAAGCGAACCCGTTGTAAAATCGTCGATGTTTGAGAACGAGAACTTTTGAATTTTCTTAAAAACATCAAATCTAACCCCTGCGGCAAGGCGCGTTGAACCGCGGATTGCAAAATTCGCGCCGAGTATTCCCGTCGCCATCATGAGTATCGCAATAATTGCCATAAGAACACCATTTTTCAGGATATAAGGAATATCCCCCGTGGAAGCACCCTTGTTTATGATATTGGCGTTGATATAGGGGAGAATGAACTCTCCACACGCCTCAAGAATCATAAAAAGAGGACCAAGCAGGAAATTGTACCAGTATTTTTTTATGTAGGGAAGATATTTCTTCATAGACATCATACTCCTTTTTAACTAATTAAGTATATCATAAAAAAGGAATTTGCACAACATTTTAACAAAAAATTCACAAAGAAAAAGACTGCAGTAAATTTCTTTAACTGTCATTCTGAGCGAAGCGAAGAATCTCAAAAAAAGGGAAGAGATTCTTCGGAATAAATTCCTCAGAATGACAACTGATTTTTACTACAGTCTATCTGTTTTTATTTATGCGTTCTTAAGATATTCAAGCTGTGTCTTAAGATTGCCCATTGCAGTAGCCTCAACAGGTCCTGTAATGATTTCCTTGCCTGTATATTTAGCTGTAAGCGAGTTAAGATAAGCATCCTTACTGCCACCGCCAACGATATTGATACAGTCAATTGTGCAGTTTGCAACCTTTTCGATTTCCTTAACAACTTCGTTGTAAGAAACCGCAAGTGAATGATAAACGCTGTTTATAACATCGCCGAGGGGAAGCTCCTTCTCACCAAGGCAATCGCGGACAGCTTCAATCATATTGTCGGGAGAAACAAGACGCTGGTCATTGGGGGAGAAAGTCTTTTCGTACTTACTCTCCATAGCCATATTCATCATTTCATCGTATGTGTATTTCTTATCAAGGTCTTTTCTGATGCTCTGGAAAAGCCACATACCCATAATATTCTTGAGAAAACGATAAGTGTTATTAACACCGCCTTCGTTTGCAAAGTTAGCTTCAAGCGCTTCCTTTGATGTAACGGCTTCTTCATTCTGAACACCAACAAGGCTCCAGGTACCTGAAGAAATATACATACCATGTCCCTTAAGAGTACAAGCTGCAACGGCAGAAGCAGTATCGTGTGCAGGCGCAAATACAACAGTTGCATCGTAGCCTACATATTCCTTTACTTCGTCGCTGAAGTTACCAACAACGCTACCGGGTGCATAAATCTTGTTAAAGATTGATTTTTTTATACCAAGCTTTTCAATAAGCTCCATATCCCAATCACGAGTTTTTGCATTAAGAAGGGAAGATGTAGAAGAAATTGTATATTCACTCTTCATTTCGCCTGTAAGCTTGTATGAAAGGTATTCGGGAATCATAAGCATATGTTCAGCCTTTTCAAGCTTGCCTGATTTAGCATCGCAGTAAAGCTGATTGATTGTGTTGTAGTTCTGTCTTTGAATACCTGTTCTTGCATAAAGCTCTGCCTGAGGAATAATTGCGTCAATTTCCTCGGGAATGCCTACAGTACGGCCATCGCGATATGCAACTGCGGGAAGGATTTCCTTTCCGTCTTTGTCGATAAGAACATAGTCAACGCCCCAAGTGTCAATAGCCACGGTTGAGGGGAGCTTTCCGATTTCCTTACACTTTTTGATACCTTCAATAACAGACTTTGTAAGATATTCAATATCCCACGCGAGAGTGCCGTCAATGTTATTGAAACCGTTGTCGAATCTGTAAACCTCGGTCATTTCAATAGCGCCGTTCTTGTACTCGCCAAGAATGTGACGACCGCTTGAAGCACCGATATCTATTGCTAATGAATACATTTTGTTACCTCCAAAAGTAAATACGAGGGGCAAAGCGCCCCTCGTATCAAGAATCAATTACTTGCGTGTATCTTTGAAAAGAGGACCGTAAGCTTCACAAGCTCTGTAGTCTGCGCCTTCCTTATCCATACCGAAAGCAGCCCAGCTTGAAGGTCTGAAGATCTTTTCTTCAGCAACGTTGTGCATGCTTACAGGGATTCTGAGCATTGAGCAAAGTGTGATAACATCAGCACCGATATGACCGTAAGAAATTGCACCGTGGTTAGCACCCCAGTTATTCATTACATCATAAGCAGTCTTGAATGCGCCTTCGCCTGTGCAACGAGGAGCAAACCATGTGCAGGGCCATGTGTAGTCAGTTCTCTTCCAGAGCTTGTCTGAAACTTCTTCAGGAAGACCAACTGTCCAACCTTCAGCGATCTGTACAACGGGGCCAAGACCTTTTACAAGGTTAAGACGAATCATTGTAGCGGGCATTTCAGCCTTTGTTTCAAATCTTGAAGAGTAACCGCCACCTCTGAAGTAGCCGATATCTGCATAGTTCCAAGTAGAATTTTCAAGAATAGCCTTCTGGTCAGCTTCAGTAACTTCGTACCAGGGCTTCATAACAGCGTTGCCGTTTTCGTCAGTTGCAGCACCATTAGCGTCAAGACAGCAAGCACCTGAATTGATAAGGTGGATAAAGCCGTCAGCATCCTTTGCCTTACCTTCGATATCGTAGCCTGTAGCCTTCTTAACAGCGTCGCCGCTCCAGTATGTACGAACGTCAGCGAACATCTGAGGACGATTTGTAAGAAGCTTCATGAAGAGCATACCGATACCATTGAGAACGTCGTTCTCAGTTGCAAGGATATAGGGCTCTCTTGCGCCGTTCCAGTCAAATGATGTATTAAGAAGTGATTCGGGGAAGTCACAGTTGGGATAGAAGTCTGTCCACTGTCTCTGACCCTGGAAGCCTGCAGCGATTGCGTTGTGGCCAACCATTTCTTCTTCACAACCCTTGGGAAGGTTGGGATTACCATTCATAAGGTCTTTGATGATAACCATCATCTTAACAACGAATTCCCAGTCTGCATCCTTTTCTTCTCTTGTCTTCTGGAGCTCTGCGGGGTTCTTGTCGAAACCTTCGATGCAGTTTTCCTTTGTCCACTTAAGAGCTTTCTGGAATTCAGCTTCGTCGTAGATGCCTTCAGTCATTCGTCTGATGATTTCTACCTCGTCAACAGATTCAACTCTCATAGCGAGGTATTCTTCGATGAATTCGGGGCTGATGATTGAACCGCCGATACCCATACAAATAGAACCGATCTGGAGATATGACT
>JAZRFX010000308.1:0-3353 GCA_045643845.1 Clostridia bacterium
AACGCCTTGTGAGAGGGATTGATTTCAAGCACGCGCTGTGCCTTGATGTCGGGGTGGTCGCCGGGGATTGTAGCAAAATACTTTTCCATTTCAAGCGACACTTCGCCGTCGGTTGTAAGGCATACGGGATGTGACTTTAATTTGTTTGAAAGCTTGACTGCGATAACCTTTCCGTCCAATGAATCGCGGAGATAATCAAGCATAACCTGATTTTCCTCCTGCTTCATTTCGATATCGCTCTTTTCCTCCTCGGTTTCGATGCCGAGGTCACGGTCATTGATGCTCTTGAACTGTTTGCCGTCGATTTCGCCGAGCATATTCACAACAAATTCGTCAACCTCGTCGGTCATATAAAGGATTGAGTAGCCCTTGTCCTTAATCTGCTCGGTCTGGGGGAGGTTGTCGATCTTGTTCACAGTTTCGCCACACGCGTAGTAGATATATTTTTGTTCTTCGGGCATAAGCTCAACATAGCGCTGAAGTGTTACGAGCTTCTTCTCGCCCGATGCGTAATAGAGGATGAGGTCCTTCAAGAGCTCACGATGTGCGCCGTAGTCGGACACGATGCCATATTTGAGCTGAAGACCGAAGCTTTGCCAGAACTTTTCGTAATTTTCGGGGTCATTGTTAAGGAGTTTTTTAAGTTCCTGCTTGATTTTCTTTTCGATATTATTACGGATAGCGCCGAGCTGCTTGTCGTGCTGAAGCATTTCACGGGATATGTTGAGCGACAAATCCTGCGAATCAACAACACCCTTTACGAAGCGGAAATGCTCGGGAATCAAATCCTCGCAACTGTCCATAATCATAACGCCTGATGAGTAGAGCTCAAGCCCCTTGCGATATTCCTTTGTGTAGTAGCCCATCGGCGTAGCGGACGGCACGAAAAGGAGCGCCTTGTAGGAAAACGCACCTTCAACATCGGCGCGGATAGTGAGTGCGGGGTTTTCGGCGTCGTAGAACTTTTCCTTATAAAAACGGTTGAGTTCTTCCTCGTTTGTTTCGTCCTTGCTTCTTTGCCAGAGGGGAACCATGCTATTGATGGTTTCTTCCTCGATATACTTTTCAAATTCGGGCTTTTCCGAATCGGGCTTTTCGATTTTGCGTGACTTTTCCACATCCATCTTGATAGGATAGCGGATGTAGTCGGAATATTTCTTTACAAGACCGCGGAGCATATAAATTTCGAGGTAGTCGCTGTAACGCTCGTCCTCGGTGTCTTCCTTAAGCTTGATATAGATGTCGGTACCATAGTTTTCCTTGCCCGTTTCGGCGATGGTGTAGCCGTCTGCGCCGTCAGACTCCCAGCAGTATGCGGTTTCTGCGCCGAATGCCTTTGTAATTACAGTCACCTTTTCAGCCACCATAAATGCGCTGTAAAAACCGACGCCGAACTGACCGATGATTGAGATATCGTCCTGCTTTTCCATATCGGTTTTAAAATCAAGTGAGCCGCTTTTCGCGATTGTGCCGAGGTTTTTTTCAAGGTCTTCGGCAGTCATACCGATACCATTGTCGCTGATTTTTATGATGCGCTTATCCTTATCGGCAGTAACCTTTATGAAAAGGTCCTCACGGCTGATGCCCTTTGCACCCTCGGTGATTGATTTGTAGCAAAGTTTGTCAAGCGCGTCGGATGCGTTTGATATAAGTTCACGAAGGAAAATTTCCTTGTGTGTGTAGATTGAGTTAATCATCATATCCAAAAGCTTTTTTGATTCCGCTTTGAACTGCTTTTTAGCCATGATAATACTTCCTTTCAATAAAACATTGGCACCCTTTTATGAGGGTGCCAATATAGGTTATCATTATTAGTTGCTTTTGTCAAGTAAGGGCATGCCTAATTTCTCGCGAATCTGATTCTCTATCATATCAGTAAATTCAGGGTTTTCAATCATATACTGCTTTACATTTTCGCGGCCCTGACCAAGTCTTTCGTCGTTATAACTGAACCATGAGCCACCCTTACGGATGATTTCAAGATTTGTCGCAACATCTAATATATTACCCTCTCTTGAAATACCCTTGCCGTACATCATATCAAATTCAGCCTCGCGGAAGGGAGGAGCAACCTTATTCTTTACAATCTTAACCTTTGTGCGGTTGCCGATGAATTCGCTGCCGTTTTTAAGAGTTTCGATACGGCGCACATCCATACGAACTGACGCGTAGAACTTAAGCGCGCGACCGCCCGCGGTTGTTTCGGGATTACCATACATAACACCGATTTTTTCGCGGAGCTGATTGATGAAAATACAAATAGTATTACTCTTATTTACAACGCCTGCAAGCTTACGGAGCGCCTGGCTCATAAGTCGTGCCTGAACACCGACATGGCTCTCGCCCATTTCGCCGTCAATTTCAGCCTTGGGAACGAGCGCCGCAACAGAGTCGACAACGATTACATCAATCGCGCCACTGCGAACGAGGGACTCGGTAATTTCAAGCGCCTGCTCGCCTGTATCAGGCTGTGAAACAACGAGCGAATCAACATCAACGCCAAGAGCCTCGGCATATGTAGGATCGAGCGCGTGTTCGGCATCGATAAACGCCGCTTCGCCGCCGCGCTTCTGCGCCTCGGCAATAATATGAAGGGCGATAGTAGTCTTACCACTTGATTCAGGTCCGTAGATTTCGATAATTCTACCCTTCGGAACGCCGCCGATACCGAGCGCGATATCAAGAGAAAGCGCACCTGTGGGGATGGAATCTACATTATAATGAGCACTTTCGCCAAGGCGCATTACAGAACCTTTACCAAACTGCTTTTCAATTTGCGCCATCGCAAGCGCGAGAGCTTCTTTCTTTTCGTTAGACATATAATCAACCCTTTCTACACGAACATCTGTTCATATTATAGAACGAATGTTCGCGTTTGTCAATAGGAAATTAAAAATTTAATTTTTCCTTTATCAATTTAAATACTTCCTCGCAGGTTTGTGCGCGAACTTCGTCGCGATTGCCTGAAAGGTTAAGCTTTCGTACCTCGGCACCGTCCTTGTCGGAAAGTGCGATATAGACAAGTCCGACAGGTTTTTCGGCAGTTCCGCCCGTAGGTCCTGCAATTCCCGTAACCGATACTGCGATGTCGCTTTTTGCAACGCGCCTTGCCCCGATTGCCATTTCGCGCGCGCATTCGGGCGATACTGCACCGTGTTTTTCAAGTGTTTCGTGCGACACGCCGAGGATATTTTCCTTCGCCTCGTTGGCGTAGGTAATAAAGCCGAAGCCGTAAATCGCGCTCACGCCCGAAAAGGATGTAATAATCTTCCCGAGCGA
The DNA here is from genome assembly GCA_045643845.1 of Clostridia bacterium. Taxonomy (GTDB): domain Bacteria; phylum Bacillota; class Clostridia; order UMGS1883; family UMGS1883; genus UMGS1883. The sequence goes on from JAZRFX010000308.1 coordinate 3,280, forward strand.
GCCACCGGTACAGCTTTCCGCTGTTGAAATCGTTATGTTGTTTTTAATAAGTTGTGTGATGATTTTTTCAATTG
>JAZRFX010000309.1:0-6144 GCA_045643845.1 Clostridia bacterium
TTCTTCCCCGTCTTACAAGTGATGTTACGGAGGTTATTATGGCGACTAACCCCACTATTGAGGGCGAGGCTACTGCGACATACATAGCCAGACTTTTAAAGCCGATGGGAATCAGCGTGACACGAATTGCTCACGGAATTCCCGTGGACGGAAATATTGAATATGCCGACGAAGTAACTTTGTCACGCGCTATCGAAGGTCGAAGAGAGATGAAATAAAAAAGATAGGATGAATTTTTCATCCTATCTTTTTTTTGCGAAAAGCATTATAGAAAGAAGTATTAAAATATAGCTTATGATTTCTCCTCGGTGCGCAAGTGTTCCGCATATGACGGCGAAAAGCGATGCACATATTCCACCTATGCACAGTAGTGTTATTCTGGCGTTTTTCTCGCTTTTTGCAAAGCTTAAAAACATCGGAATATATAGCGCATACAAAGTCACTACGGGAAGCTCGGTGCTGTCAAAAAGAGAACTCCCCGCCCATTTCCCCTGCTGTGCAAAAAGATAAAAAAGCCATAAAAGACTTATGATAAATCCCGTAAAATGCGGAGCTTTCTCCCCGAAAATTTCGCGGTTTGATGCGCTGCACCCCATAACAAGCGAATTCAGTGCGCCAAAGCAAGAGATTGCGACAAAGGTTGTAAGGAGTGCTCCCCACCTGCCCAGGATATTTGAAAAGGCTACTTTTATCCCCTCCGCCCCGTAATTTATAAGCGTTTTGCTTTCTACCGCGCCCATAATCCCAAGATAGTAAAAAATATAAACCGCCGTAATGACACTTCCGCCTACAACGAGTGCACGAGGTAGATTTTTTTGCGGATTTTTAAGATTTTCGCCGACGCTTGTCGCACTTATCCATCCCTCATAAGCGAAAAGGGTAGCCGTCACTGCGGGGAAAAAGGTTTCCCGAAATGTCGCAACATTTTGCCCCGACAAATTTTCTTTCAGTTCTCCATTTTGCATCCCGAGCAGTATCATAAGAAAAAGCGGTATCAGTTTTATGAATGTCGTGGCAAGCTGTACTTTCCCTGAAAGATGCGGAGAGCAGGCATTTTGCAAAAAAGCTACGGCAAGGAAAAGAATCGCTGAAAAAAAGAATATAAATCCATTTTCCACTCCGAATGCCAGGAGGGTATATTTTGCCGTCAGGAAGGAAAGCGTGCTTACGAGCGACGGATAGTAGACCGTCGCCATAAAAAAGCCGATAAAATGCGCCCACCTCTCGCCCATCATTTTCTCCGCCATTTCATAGAAGCCACCGTCGCCGTATTTTTCCGTCATTTCCGCAAAGGGCAAAAGACAAAAAAGCATAACAATTGCACCCATCATCCACGCGGAGAGTCCGATGTAAACATTCCCGTCTGTGATGCGACTTATCTCCTGCGTTTTAAAGAAAACTCCGCTGCCGATTACACTTCCCACCACCATTGAAACAGCCGTCAAAAAGCCATATTTACGGCGACCTTTTTTCATCACTACACTCCTTTACAGCTTAATTATGAACATATTTGAAATTTTGTATTTTATGCTTGTAAAAAGGAAAAGTTTGGTGTATAATACCATTGTTAGTGCCGTGGCACTTTATTATTTTATACAGACGGAGCATGTATAATGAAAAGAAGAAGATTTTGGAAAAGATTCTGGCATTATTACAAGTGGCATATTTTGTTTTTGGCGCTTGTAGGTATTTGTATCACATTCATACTTGCCAATGTAACGCAGAAGCACGAGCCCGATCTTTCAATATGCTATATGGGCAAGAACTTTATAAATATCCAGACCTTTGAGGATAACAAAAAAATAATTGAAGACCTTTTACACGACGCGAATGATGATAAGAAAAAGGTTGCATCAATTTCCGCCTATCCCGTCGATACTGAAATCGACCTCCACGAGATTTTCGAAAAAATCGCTGAAAAGGATTCGCACCAGATATTTATTTCCGAAAAGACGGCTTTTACAAATTATGAAGATAAGTCGCTCTTTGTAACTGCTAACGAATATGTTAATTTGTCAAAGCTCGGCGTTGAAACGCTGAAGGATGATACTGGCAGACCGTACGCAATATCTCTTGAAAAATGCGAATTTTTGGAGAAATTCGGTATTTACGATGCTACCAATCTTTACATTGCGGCACTCAATCCCCTGGAGGGAGAAGAGATTACCAAAAAGCATAAGAACGGCAGGAACATCACTCAATACATCTTAACTGAAGAATAATTTTTTATTATAAATCAAAAAGAAAGGAAGCTTAGCATGTATTTTCTTATAATTGAACTTGTTATTTTTATCGCTATTTTCTATTTCCTTATCATAGGACCTCAGAGAAAGCAGAGAAAGGCAATTCAGCAAATGCTTGAAGGCCTTCAGATGGGCGACAAGATTGTTACAATCGGTGGTATCATCGGCAAGATCGTAAAGATTAAGGAAGATGAAGTTGTTATCGAAACAGGCACAGGCGCTGACAAATCAACTATCAAATTCCAAAAAAGCGCAGTAAGCCGCGTTCTTACAATCCACGAATAATTAAAAGCACCTTCGAATATTATATTTCGGAGGTGCTTTTTTATGAATTTTATTTCAAATCAGGCTTTAAGAAAATATGTCGTGTCATTTTTGCTGGCGTTTATTATCACGCTTTTGATTTTTTCAATTGCAAGTGTCATTTTTTCGTTTATTCCCCCGAAGGATTGGGTTTTGGGGATTTTTTCGGAATACGGCTATCTCATATCGGGATTTATCGCATCGTTTTTTTGTGCGCGTGCATCTTCAAGGCGCGGATTTTTAACAGGTGCTTTTGCCGCCGTTTTTTACATAGCCGTACTCTATATGCTTGGTGCGGCAATCTTTAAAGCTCCCCTTATAACTACAAAGCTTGCAAGGGTTTTTGGTTTGTCCGCTTTGTGTGGAGGATTGGGCGGAATCTTGGGGATTAACAGCAAATAATTTATTGACCGCAAATGTTTTTCGGAGTATACTCTAAAGATAAGGAGGGTTTTAAATGAAATCAAAAAAGCTCGTTATAATTATGCTTGTCATCGCAATAATTCTTGCAGGCATATGCGCTGTATTTGTAATTAAATCAAATTTCCATCAGGAAGCCCATACAGATTATGACTTTGAGGAAAGAGAGTCTTCCAAAAAGAAAAAGAGTTCGAAAAAAGAAGATTCTTTTGATGGAAGTGTCATTATTATTGCTCCCGATATTGATGATGTTTCAAAAATAAAAGCCGACGATATGGAGTCTGCAAAGGCAATCATCAGAAACAGACTTGATTCACTTACCTATGTTGAAGCTAAAATTTCTATTGAGGACGAAACAAAACTGCATATTGAAATTCCCAATTGCGATAAGCCTTTAGATGTTGCCAACGCACTTACACCCATGGCAAAGCTTGAGTTTCTCGATGCCGACGGTAATGTTGTTATGGACGGTTCAAGGGAAAACATCAAAAGCGCCAAGGCTATGTACGGTCAGGTAAGTGAATACGGCTCAAGCGAGTACTATGTTCAGCTTACCTTTACAAAGAAGGGGCAAGAAGCATTCGCCAAGGCTACTGAAATTGCTGTAAATGCAGAGCCCGGCAAGAACACAATCGCTATCGCACTTGATGGCGCAATTCAGATTAATCCCACAGTTAATGAAGTTATTAACGCAAACACCTGTGTAATCACAGGCGGTTATACGGACGACGAAGCAAGAAGGGTTGCAGCGCTTATGAATTCGGGTGCTCTCCCCTTTGCATTCAAGGTTGTAGAGTTTACAAGCAGTAAATAATTATGAATTGCTATTGACTATTGTGGTATTTTTTACTATAATAGTAATGTTATTTATAATAACAGAGGAGGAACAATAATGAAAGCAAAAAATGTTATTGCATTCTTGCTGGTTTTTGTAATCATTGTTGCATGTGCTTATGTTGCAGCATTCGATGTTAAAATCGGCAATTTCCGAGTTCCCAGTACCTTCGACAAAGAATTAGGTATCAGACAGGGACTTGATCTTGTAGGCGGTTCAATCATCGTATTCGAACCCGATGTAGAGGACCTTTCAAAGGTTACAAACAAGGATTTGGATGCGGCTGAGTCTATTATCAGAAACCGACTTGACGCAAAGAATTTCGCAGAAGCTACTATTTCCCGTCAGGGCAAGGGCATCCGCGTTGAAATCCCCGAAATTGATGACCCCCAGGAAGCAGTTAAGATGATCGGCGCTACTGCAGTGCTTCAGTTCATCAACGCTGACGGCGAAGTTATCATGGACGGCTCAAAGGAAAACATCAAGAGCGCCAAGGCTATGTACGGCCAGGTAAGCGAATACGGCTCAAGCGAACACTATGTTCAGCTTACTTTCACAAAGAAGGGCCAGGACACATTTGCCAAGGCTACTGAAGCTGCTGTAAATGCAGGTGCAGGCAAGAACACAATCGCTATCGCACTTGACGGCGTAGTTCAGATTAACCCCACAGTTAATGAAGTTATTAACTCAAACACTTGTGTAATCACAGGCGGCTATACAGCTGAAGAGGCTGAAAAGGTTGAAACTCTTATCAATTCAGGTCAGCTTCCCTTCGCACTTAAGGATGCTGAACTCAGAAGCGTTGGACCTACACTCGGTTCAACAGCTCTTAAGACATCTCTTAAGGCTGCACTTATCGGTCTTATCCTTGTAATGCTCTTCATGATTCTTGTGTACAGACTTCCAGGTCTTGTTGCAAGCGTATCTCTTATCGCATACGTTTCACTCATCACACTTATCATGGCAGGCTTCTTCGTACCCTCTTGGAGAGTTGTTACTCTTACTCTTCCAGGTATCGCAGGTGTTATTCTTTCAATCGGTATGTCAGTTGACGCAAACTGCGTTATCTTCGAAAGAATCAAGGACGAGCTTCGTCAGGGCAAGAGCGTTGGCGCATCTGTAAACTCAGGTTTCAAGCGCGCACTTGTTGCTATCATCGACTCTAACATCACAACAATCATCGCAGCTGTTGTGCTTTACCTCTTCGGTACAGGTACAGTTAAGGGCTTTGCAATCACACTCTTCATCGGTGTTGTTGTAAGTATGCTCACAGCAGTAACTCTTACAAAGTTCTTACTTAAGCAGATTGTTGGTTTTGGTATCAAGAACCCCGTTCTCTACGGATTATCAAAAAGGAGGGATGCAGAATGATTAAATCAGTTACAGCAAAGAGAAAAATTTTCTTCACAATTTCAATCGTTCTTATTGTTATAAGCATCGCTTCCCTCTGTATCCGCGGTCTTAACCTCGGCATCGACTTTACAGGCGGTACAACAGTGCAGTTCGAACTCGGCGAAACAAAGTATTCAGCTGATGTTGAAGCAAGAATCCGCCAAATCGTAAAAGATACTACAAAGAAGACTGATATAACTGTTCAGAAGACAGGCGAAAACGGTGCTTCTATCAAGACTGTTGAGCTTACAAACGAAGAAAGCGAAAAGCTTACTGACGCTCTTATGAGCGAAGACAAGCTTGAACAGTAGGTTTTCTCAACTGATAAAGTTTCAGGGAGCGTAAGCGGCAGACTTATCACAGATTCGCTTAAGGCTATTGATCTTGCAGTTATCCTTATGCTCCTTTACATCACCTGGAGATTCGACTTCCGCTCAGGTTCAAGCGCAGTTTTAGCTCTCGTACACGACGTTCTTATCATGCTTGGTTTTTACGCATTGTTCCAGTTCACTGTAAGTACAAGCTTTATCGCTGCAGTTCTTACAATCGTTGGTTACTCAATCAATGCGACAATCATCGTATTTGACCGCGTTCGTGAAAAGTCACGCGTAGCAAACAGAAATGTTAAGCCCGATGAAATCGCTGATGAGGCAGTTTCAAACTCTTTTAACAGAGCGCTTAACTCATCTATCACTACACTTCTTACAATCGGTGCACTTTATGTGATGGGCGTTGACTCAATCAAAGAATTCGCTCTTCCCATTATCATCGGTATCGTAGCAGGTACTTATTCATCACTCTTCATCGCAGCTCCCTTCTGGGCTTGGTGGAAGAATGCCGAAAAGAAGTAATACTCACTTTAACAAGTGAATAAAATAGCACTATGATTTCATTGTGCTATTTTTTTGTTTCGAGGAGTTTTTATGAAAAAGATTTCTTTGTTTTTGTGTG
>JAZRFX010000310.1:0-3665 GCA_045643845.1 Clostridia bacterium
CAATTTCGCGCGTTGTAAGAGCTTCAGGCACTTTCTTTTTGACGCGTGGAACTGCAATTGTGTTTACGGGGTTCTTTTCAACCTTTCCGCTTTGCTGTAAAAATCCGTAAAACTTGCGAAGCGATGCAACAGAGCGAGAAATAGTTGAATCGGCACGGCCCAAATCCTTAAGTCGTTCCACATAAGCGTGTATCGTTATTTTTTTTACATTTAAAGGGTTTTTAGCCCTTCCTTCGTTAAGATAGGACAAAAACGCCTCTGTATCACGAAGATATGAAAAGCGCGTGTTTTCTGACATTTTTTCTTTACGCAGGTACTCTCCATACTCCAGTATCAGTTCGTTCATAATATCAAGCTTTCTAAAATTGTTATATATCCGTTTTTTGCGAGAGTGTTTCTATTGTACACCCTTGTTTTTGAATTGTATATACCCAAATTGCACATATTTTTGTGCGTTTTTTGATATTTTAGAACAAATTTTTACAAAAAATCCTGAAAAAAAGCACCTCAACGGATCCCGCAAGCATTGACAAAATGAAGATTGCCGCTATTTCACGACGCTTTAAAAGACACACTTCATATCCGTTTTGTGCGTTTTTTTTATGCTTTTGCGCCGTTTCAACGGAAAAATTCAGAAGAAGCGGAAGGATTGAAACGCATTGCGGAAGAATTGATGAAACCGCTTCCCGAAACCCGAACAGGGCGAGTATGTAAAGCATTGAAAAAGAGCTTACTATCCCCCTTACACATACTACGGGATGAAAAAAGCCCGAAGGCGCAATACAGCGCGCAAAAAATACTGAAATCAGCCAGATGACATTCAGCCACGAAAGCCTTAAAAAATCCGCAAGGGATACTGTCTTTTCATACTCGTATACAACCCTTATTTCGTCGTTTCCGCTTTTGAGCTGCCCGTAAAAAAGAATTATTCCAAATATTATTCCTGTAATGAAATTTATTACTGCCGCTATATAAGCAGCCTTGCGCTCTTGGTCCATCCACAACACCTCTAAAGAATATTATTCTTGTCCCATGTGGATTATTCCAAATAATAAAGCTCCGCTTCAGCCAAACTGAAACGGAGCTTTTCTTATTGTCCCTGATATTCTTTACTTGTAAGATGCAGGAAAACCTCGTGCACTGTAGAGATTCCCGATATTGTACACGCCGTGATACAGTAGGAAACTGCAGCTGCGTCTATTTTTAGCATATAGGGAATTAAAAATATTGCAAAGCCTGTAATTTTATTGAGTTTTGTATGTAATGATGCGAATTTCTTATATTTTATTGCGACCGTGATATAGGAAATGAGTCTTAACATTACGATTATCGTAACGGCGTACCATATTTTAAACGGAAGTGTTTCTATAAGGTCGGGGAATATTTTAAGTACCATAACCGCATAGAATGTAAGGTCTGCCGCACTGTCAAGCTTTGCGCCGAAGACAGTTACGGTCTTTGTCATTCTTGCTACCAGACCGTCAAAAACATCACTGAGTCCGCAAATAGTATAAATTATGAAAAATTCTTTGGTAAAAGGTTTTGCAAACAAAAGGCAAACCGTTCCCAATATGCGAATCGAGGTTATAAGATTCGCAGCATTTAACTTTTTCAATCCAATTACCTTCTTCTTGTGCATTATCTTACCATTTCATCCTGAATACCCTCGGAGTGATGTGACATTATGATAGAATTAACCTCTTCAATAGAACTTATTGACATATCACCCGAAACTGTATTTTTGATGGCTGAAAGGGCATTTCCGTATGACATGGCTTCTTCAATTTTTCCGCCTGAAAGTATTCCGTAAAGAACCCCTGCAACATAGGCGTCGCCACTTCCCACACGGTCGATTACCTCAATATTCATATAGTGAGGTTCTTCGTAAAATTCTCCGTTGTAATAGATGCGCGAACCGAAATTATGCTTGGTCGGGCTTACTACATCACGGCGAGTTGTCGCTACAATTTTACAGCCGTACTCGTCGGAATAACTCTTCATGATTTCGTCAAGAGTACCCGTTTTCTGCATCATACGTCTGCTTGTTTCTTCCGAAACGAAAAGAATGTCTACAAGCGGCAGAATTTCCTTTATAACAGCACGGGCTTCCTCCTCGCTCCAGAGTGTTGAACGGTAGTTTACATCAAAACTGATTGCAACATTGTTTTCCTTCATTCGTCTTATCATTTCGATTGCGGTTTCGCGCAGGGCCTGCCCGAGAGCAAGAGAAATTGAGCTGATATGGAATACACGTGTCTTTTCATATATGTCGCGCGGGATTTCAGAAAGATAAAGAGAACAAACCGAAGATGCGGCGCGGTCATATACTACGGCTGACTTTCTCGGATATACTCCGCTTTCATAGTAGTAAATTCCAAGACGCTTGCTATCGCTGTTATCCCATGCAACATAGTCGTCCGAAACATTGCCGTAACGAATACGACGCGCTACAAAATGTCCTAATTTATTTTTTGGAAGTTTGGTAACAATCGCACTGCGTATACCAAGGTTTGCCGCACCTGACGCAACGTTGAATTCTGAACCTCCGCAGTTCTTTTCAAAAATCTCGCTCTGCGAAATCTTTTCTTTATCAGGCGGAGAAAGGCGAAGCATTACTTCGCCGAAGCTTATAAGGTCAAAATCGGCATTCTTTTTAATGAAATCCATAATTTCCTCCCCTTATTTACACAATTCTTTGACGCATTTCTTTGCTGTTTCAATTTCCTTTTCGGAAACTTCTTCATCAAAATCGGAGAATGTATTTCCCGCTACATCGTTTCCTGTAAGGCAGGAATACCACAAAAGTCCGAGCGCGTATCTTCCGAGTCCGTAAGTCGCGTGGTATGTATCACGATGAATCTTTTCGATTCCTGCTTCGATAAGCTTCTGGAAAAGTTCACCTGACGGGATAACCATATCCGCATTTATTTCCTTTGCAGCTTTTTCATATGCATCCTGAAGGTCGCGGAACATTTCCTTGTGGCTGCTGTATCCCATATGTTCAGTAAGCTTTGCGGAGCCTTCTTCGTATGCCCATGTCTGCTGAATTACAATTTTCGCCTTGGGTGCGAACTTTTTAACATAGGCTATAAGCTCGTTAAGATAGGGCTGATACTTTTCATAGTCGGTTGACTGGCTGCTTACCTGCTGAATTGTTACAACATCCCACTCACGATTTAAGAGTGCTTCTTTGACGGTTACCTTGAAGCCTGTGCTTTCGCCGTTCATTTCAAGCATATAATCTTCAATATCACCAAGCATATTTTTATAGTGGCGATAAAGCGAGCAGCCGCCTATGTACAAATTAAAAGTCTTAAGATCTGCTCCGTCCGCCTTTGCAATGCGGTGAAGATATCTGTGTGCATCCTGAGAAAAACTGTTGCCTATTGATAAAATGTTCATAACCATACCATCCTTTTATTTGAATTTAATTTGCAACAAAAAGTGCCCCGTCCCCAAACTGTTTACCAGTTTATTTCATCAAGTGCAAGAAGTGCTCTCGCATAAATTTTCATAGCATCTTTAAGACGGTCAATCGACACGGCCTCATCTACGCCGTGTGCACCGCCTCTTCCCTTTTCAAAATCGTCGGGAGGGCAGTTGCCGTCCATACCGAATGTATATGCATTCGGCAGGTAGTGGGCGTATGTTGAGCCACTGATATA
>JAZRFX010000311.1:0-4839 GCA_045643845.1 Clostridia bacterium
GATTATTTGGGCGATTGCTGCCATCCGCGAATATGGCAACAAGAAGTATGGCGACCCCGAAAACTGGCGGCAAGTGGAAAAAGAGAGGTATCGTGATGCTGCGTATCGGCACTTCATGGCATACCTCGATGACCCCAAGGGTGTGGACGAAGAGAGCGGTCTGCCGCATCTGCACCACCTTGCTTGCAATGTTGCGTTTCTCTGTGAAATGGAGGACTTATAATGTGGCATAGAATACCCATCCCCGTAGGGAACGAACAAGACCGCCGCACCCTCGTGGGCATCCTTGCATCCTGCGGCTTATCCGTGAGGATTGTGTATGTCAAGGAAACGCCCAAGAGCGCAAAGAAATATTTCATAGAATACAAAGAAGAGGCAGGAACTTAATCCTGCCTCTTTTCTTTTAGTGCCAAGGGGTATCTTTGAGTGTGGTTTCTTTGTACTTCCAGAGGAAGAGCCAATCCTTTTGGACTTGCGTAAGATCCTGCTCATCAATGTAGTCTTCCACTTGTTCCTTGCGCGTTGCCGTTTCCGTGTCACGGAAATCGTTGATATCATTGCGGATAACATACCACTCTGCAGGAGAAAAGCCTTGCTTTTCAGCTTCGGCAAACTTCTGCATTTCCTCCGTCCCTTCGTAGTTAGCGAAGATGGACTTGGCTGCTTTGTAGTTTGCGTAAGAATACATCTTGCCGATGTAGTCCGCCTTATCTTCTGCGCGCATTTTCTTATACGCAGGAGTAGCGATAGCCGCCTTTGCGTATTGGTAGGACTTTTGACCTTTGGATTTAGCATAGCGGGTGTACTGGTCGGCAGTAAGATCGCGGCGTTCGCCATTAACATCGATATACCTCTGCGCCCGTTCGGGGAATACCGCAGTAGATGCGGTTAGATCATATACTTTCTGCAATTCCGCCTCAACGGAGTCCATATCAGCCTTGTTAATATATGCGGGGCTAAACAGTTCATAACTCAACCGCAGGAAGTCATTGTCAATGCTATCTTCGGTGCGACCCCAGGCATCGATGTAATCAATTTGCCCGAAATCCCATGCGGGAGTCTTTGCAGAAGCAGATCCAATTTCGCGCTGCATCCAATCGGGTAGCGGCACTTCTTTATCAACATAGGTGCTTTTTCGAGTGTCTTGCGTTGCGCGTTCAAGCTGGCCCAGCAAAGTGTTGGTAAGTCCTTGAGTCAAATAGCCAAGCGCGGTGGACGCGACAAGTTGAACAACATTGTTTTCGGCAAACTTAATATCGTCCAAAGTATCGCTAACGCCGCTCATCATAGACATTTCAAGCATAGGCTCCGCCATAGATGTAATTACACTTTCCACATCTTTCCAGCTCAAATCATTGTCCTGCAGAATTTTGCTGAGTTGCGCACCCATAAAGAGTGTGATGGATGTGGGTGTAAGCCAATCGACAGTAAGGTTTGTGCCATCAGGCAAAACAAGGGAATAGTCCTGCTTGCCCACAAGGTCATCGAACGCAGCTTGTTCCTCATCGTCTTCGCTACTTCTAAGCCATCCAGTATTGGCAAGAAGCCAGCCGAGTCCAAACAAGGCAGTACCGGTAAGGGATTTGGAAAGAGAGGTTACAATATCGTTGCCAGTTACCTCTGCGCCCCTTGCTTTTTGCAGCGCCTTTACTGTTGCGTTTACCAGACCAAGGGGGGAGTATTCTTCAGCTCTTACAAGAATGTTGGCGGGAGTTCTGCGGAAGGGGGAAAAACCTTCTGCCGCCATGCGCGCAAACCAGGGCGTATCTCTTCTGCGGCCAATCTTTGCAACCCAATCAGAAATAGCATTGTTGTCGCGGAAAGTTGTTTCCTTTGCTTGCTGCGTTGCAAAAGTCCTCGCCTCTTCAATCAGTTTGCCGTGCGTTGCTTGCCAGGAAGGATCGGTAAACTGAGCGGCAGTAACCCCGTTGGCTTTGAGATAACCGCCAAGGAAGCGAGAGTATGCGCTTCTCATAAATGCAGTATCGCCAAAATATTGGTTATCCATCATCCATTGCGTAGCCTTGCGGTACTGCTCAAAAACGGGAGGCAAAATCTTTCGCTTGTCCTGCACCCCTTGCATAAAAGCATCGCCAGAAGAAAGATCGTCAGCATACTTTCTGCCGCCGACAATGGCATCTTTGTTGGCATCAAAGTCTGCTTGCGCCGCCTGCTTGAGAGCAGAGCCAGCATAAAGGGAGCGAGTTCTGCCGATCTTGCCGCCGGCAACTCTTTCCGCCAGAGCAACAATGGCGTTGTTGGTTTCGGCAAGCGCGCGCATACCAAGGTTGCCTGCCACATTTCGCACATTGGTTTTGAAGTTGCCAAGCATATTCGTGTAGCGAATTGCCGTCCACTTTTCCAGCAAGGTGGATTTCATGTTATCGGCGATATATTGCTGCATTTCGCCGATAACTTCGTTTCGCTGCTCGGCATTCTCTGCAGCCAGATACTTTTGGCGGACTTCTTCGGGGATTTGGATATCGGAATCTCCATGCTTTTCTCTGTATTTCTTAGAGTGTCTTCGGTCAATGTTTTCATTGATGCCGTCAACAACGCGATCAATAACGGCAAGTTGGTATTCGGGACTCATCTTGCGGAGATAGGCAAGCATCTGCAAGGAGCGACCAGAGTTGCGGGAAAGCATAGAGCCAAGATACACAAGCTCTGCGGTGCGGGATTTATCACCGCGCACTTCGGAGTCCACAAGCAAAGTTTCCATCATGCCGATGATTTTGGGAGAGGTTTCGCCATTGTATGCGGCAGTTCTCAGCCGCTCCATAGCACCATCCGATTTGATCTTTGCGATTTCCTTTTCCGCTTTTGCCATGGTTTCCACATTGGTTTGCGCATCATCGGAAAGCAAACCTTCAGCAGTAAGAATTTCAATGGTTTCTACTGTTTCGTGAGATAGCACCTTTGCGCCCATTGCATTGGATACAAATCGGCTGATATATCTTCCGTCAAAGTCCTTAGTAGGCACTTCAAAAGCGATATCGGTTCTTGCGTTTGCGCCAGTAGGATGGAATTCCGTGCTTTGGTCAACAAGTCTGTCATAAGGGGTCTTGCGGTTTTCAAAGAACTCTGCGCTTGCTGCACCAACAGTATTGGTTCGGGCATCTTCTGTTGCGGTTTCCGCGGGGATTTGTGCCGTTTTTTCGGTAGTTGGCTGAGCCTCAAATTCTGCGTTCTGCGGCCCGTTTGTTGCCGCGCTATCCGTTGTCGCTTGGGGCGCGTTCCCCGTAGCAGGAGCAAGCGGATTTGCGCTGCGGTTAAGCAGAACATCGTTCAGTAGTTGACCGCCGCCAAGAATGCCGCCAACAGCAGTTCCGTAGGCAAATTCTTCACCAATCGTCGTGGGATTGATGACAGCCTTTTTGTCCTTTGTAGAAACGAGAGGGTTGTCTTTTGCGTAGAACATCTTCTCTAAAGAGCGAGAAATAATGCCTTGCGCCACTTCTTCCTTACCTTCGTCTGCTGCGGACTTTGCCCAAGAAAGGAGTGCGTTTTTGCTTTTGGGAAGCTCTGCGGGAAGAGTTTCAATACCGCCGCTGGTTTCAAGAGCTGCGCCAAGTGTGCCTACGCCAGTAGCATACAGAGCTGCAACCACATCACTTGCGCCGTTAGACTTGGCGTATTCATAATCGCTGCCGACACTTTGCAGAAGGTTGGTGTAAAACAGCGGGTTGGAGGCTGTGTTTTGCGCCACGGTTTTGAGGGCCGACATCGCTGTCGGTGCTACTTTGGTTACGGCATCCACCGCAAGCTGAGTGCCTTTAAGGGGGGCTGCGGCAACAGACATAATCGCGTTGGGGGCGGCTTCCGTTGTCATCGACACCAGATTGGAAACGATTTCCGCGCCCTTGCCGGCCTTTGCCAACTCGGTCTGCAGTTTTGCTTCTTCGGCGGCTTTTCTTTCTTGAACAACACTCAGCAGATTTTCGGCGGGGGTGTTCCATTCAAATTGGGACAAGGGGTTGATCTTGACAAGAGTTTTGAGGGTTCGCTCTACACCGCTCAATGTGCCCTTATCTGCAGAAGCACCCACCAGCGCTCCCACATTGAGGGGAGCGCTTTGGGTGATAGTGTTTTGCTGAGCAACGGGGACGGTGTTTTTGGAAGAGATAGTTACACCGCTGGTTGGTTTGTTCCCGTCTTTAACCGCAGGCGCTTTGGCAACGGGTGCGCTTGCGGGTGCTTTTCGCGTAATTTTAACAGACATAAAACTACCCCCGCTAATTAGAATTCGATATCAAAACCAAACATATCAAACTTCTTTTTCAGCGTAGACTTTTCATCTGCGGTAAGTCCCGCTTTGTTGATTGCGTTTGCCAGGTCATCGAGGCGATAATAGGTTTGTCCATTCCAAACCCAGATGCCCTCGTCTTCGCTGAAATTGAGGCTGGTCTTGCTGCTCTTGCCAGATCCGTCACCAAGGTATTGGTCGGGGTTGGTGCTTGTGTGAGTGTAGACCTTTTCTACAGGAGCGGTTTCGCTTTTCTGCTTAGCGCCGCCACCACCGCCACCGCCGCCGCCAGAAGCGGAAGAGGAGGACTTCTTAGCGGCTTCTTGCATTGCCAGCTGCTTGTAGTAGGTGGAAAGCGCGTTCGCGTCTGCCGCGCTAATGCCAGCTGCGGCAAGAGTGCCTGCATTGGGCATCATGCCAGCCTGCAGCATAGCATAGGAAAGGTTGGAAGCATATTCGCGGTCAAGATTGCCTTGTGCGGTGTTTGCCTCGATTTGGCGAACATATTCAGCATAGAGCGCTTGTGCCAAAGCCGCATTGCCTGCTGCGGTTGCTTCGTCAATGGCGTTGTTATAGGCGATGGTAAGCTGCTG
>JAZRFX010000312.1:0-4563 GCA_045643845.1 Clostridia bacterium
CAACAGACGAAAACTACTACAAGTGGACACAGTGGATTTTCCTTAAAATGTTTGAAAAAGGTCTTGTTTTCCGCGATAAGACACTTGTAAACTACTGCCCCAGCTGTAAAGTTGTCCTTTCAAACGAGGATTCACAGGGTGGTAAGTGTGATATTTGTCACAGCGACATCGTGCAGAAGACAAAAGAGGTTTGGTACCTCCGCATCACAGAGTATGCTGACAAGCTTCTCGAAGGTCTTGAAGAGGTTGACTACCTTCCCAATGTTGTTCTTCAGCAAAAAAACTGGATTGGTAAATCAGAAGGTGCTTTCGTAAACTTCTCAATCAAGGAAAACGACGAAAAGCTCCGCGTATATACAACTCGTCCCGACACCCTTTACGGCGTAACATTTATGGTAATTGCTCCCGAGCATCCCATAATTGAGCAGTATAAGGATTCTATCGCAAACTTTGACGAACTTGAAGCATACAAGAAAGAATGTGCAAAGAAAAGCGAATTTGAAAGAACACAGCTTGTTAAGGATAAGACAGGCGTAAGAATAGACGGTCTTACCGCAATCAACCCCATTACGGAAAAGGAAATCCCGATTTACATTTCCGACTATGTAATGATGGGCTATGGTACAGGCGCAATTATGGCAGTACCTGCACACGATACTCGTGACTACGACTTTGCAAAGAAGTTCGGTATTGATATTATCGAAGTAATAAAGGGCGGCGACATTGAAAAAGAAGCCTACACAGGCGACGGCGAAATGGTTAATTCAGGCGTTCTTGACGGAATCAAGACAAAGCAGGAAGCAATTGCTAAAATGCTTGAAATTCTTGCGGAAAAAGGCTGTGGCGAAAAGGGCGTTCAGTACAAGATGAAGGACTGGGCATTCAACCGTCAGAGATATTGGGGCGAACCTATCCCGATTGTTCATTGTGACAAGTGTGGTATCGTACCCGTGCCTTACGAGGAACTTCCCTTAAGACTTCCTCCCGTTGACAATTTCGAACCTGGTTCAGATGGCGAAAGCCCCCTTGCAAAGATTGAATCTTTCGTAAACTGCACTTGTCCCAAGTGCGGCGAGAAGGCAAGACGCGAAACCGATACAATGCCTCAGTGGGCAGGTTCATCATGGTACTTCCTCCGCTACTGCGATCCTAACAACAGCGAAGAATTCGCATCACAGGAAGCTCTCGCTTATTGGATGAATGTTGACTGGTACAACGGCGGTATGGAGCATGTAACACGCCATATGATTTATTCTCGTTTCTGGCACAAGTTCCTCTATGACCTTGGACTTGTTCCCACAAGCGAGCCTTATGCAAAGAGAACTGCTCAGGGACTTATCTTAGGACCTGACGGCGATAAAATGAGTAAGAGCAAGGGTAATGTAGTTGACCCCAACGATGTTGTTGATGTTTACGGCGCAGATGTTCTTCGTTCATATGTACTCTTTATGGGTGACTATGAGCAGGCAGCTCCCTGGAACGAAAGCAGCATGAAGGGTTGTAAGAGATTCCTTGACAGAGTTTGGGAACTCCATACAAAGCTTACCGATGGCGACACTTACAGCGATGCTCTTACAAGCAGTATGCACAAGACTATCAAGAAGGTTACAAACGACATTGAAAGTATGAAGTTCAACACCGCTATTGCTGCTCTTATGACACTTGTAAACAAGATTTACGAGGTAGGTACTATCAACAAAGCGGAATACAAGACACTTCTTACACTTCTTAATCCCTTTGCTCCCCATATGACTGAAGAACTTCATAAAGAAATCTTCGGAACAATCCTTTCAGAAGGAAGCTGGGTAGAATATGACGAAGCTCTTTGCATCGATTCTACAGTTGAAATCGTTGTTCAGCTCAACGGCAGAGTAAAGGCAAAAATGATGGTAGACGCTAACATCAACCGCGAGGATATGGAAAAAGCAGCTCTTGAAAATGACGAGGTTAAGGCGCTTATCGGCGATCAGACAATCGTGAAAGTGATTGCAGTTCCAGGAAAACTCGTAAATATAGTTGTTAAGTAAGGATTTGATTTTATGAATTACAAAAGCACCCGAGATAATAATGTAAATGTAAAAAGCTGTGAGGCAATCGCAAAGGGACTTTCTCACGAAGGCGGACTTTTCATTCCTGAAAGTATCCCTATGGTTTCTCTCAAAAACATCGAATATATGGCGGATATGACATATACCGAGCGTGCAAAAGAAATCCTCGGAAGATTTCTTACAGACTTTACTGAGGAAGAACTTACAAACTGTATAACTTCCGCTTATACAAAGGAAAAATTCGGAACAAATACAATTGCTCCCGTTTATAAACTCAATGGAGAGCAGTACGTTCTCGAACTTTGGCACGGTCCTACCTGCGCATTCAAGGATATGGCGCTCCAGATTCTTCCGCATCTTCTTACAACTTCAGTTAAGAAGCTTGGCATAGATAAGGAAATGTTAATCCTTGTTGCAACAAGCGGTGACACAGGGAAAGCCGCTCTTGAAGGCTTCAAGAATGTAAACGGAACAAAAATCGTTGTATTCTATCCCGATGACGGCGTAAGCCAGATTCAGCGCCTTCAGATGTGCACCCAGGAAGGTAACAATGTATTCGTAAGCGCTGTTAATGGCAACTTCGACGACGCGCAGAACGGAGTTAAGGAAATCTTTACCGATAACGAATATGCGGCAGAGCTTGACAAAATCAAGGTTTCTCTCTCATCAGCTAACTCAATCAACTGGGGCAGACTTGTTCCTCAGATTGTTTACTACTTCTCCGCATATTGCGATATGGTAAAGGGCGGCGAAATCAAAGTAGGGGATGAGGTTAATATTTGCGTTCCCACAGGTAACTTTGGTAATATCCTCGCAGCATACTATGCAAAGAGAATGGGACTTCCCGTAAAGAAGCTCATATGCGCATCAAACAAGAACAATGTTCTTACAGACTTCATCAAAACAGGTGTGTATGACAGAAACCGTGATTTCTATACTACAACATCACCTTCAATGGATATCCTTATTTCTTCAAACCTTGAAAGACTTCTTTATATGGTGTCTGACGGCGACAGCGAAGCTGTAAAGACATATATGACAAGCCTCAAGGAAAACGGAACTTACACTGTAAGTGATGAAATAAAGGCAAAGATTGAAGAATCATTCTACGGCGGTTTTGCTGACGAAGAAATGACTTCCGACACAATCCGCGAAACAAATGATAAATTCGGCTATGTTATCGATACACATACCTCTGTTGCAGTAAGAGTTCATAATGAATATGTAAAGGAAACAGGAGATAACACAAAGACAATTATCGCATCTACTGCAAGTCCTTTCAAATTCAACGGTGCAGTTCTTTCAGCTCTTGACAGCGATGCTGAAATAGCAGACCTTGACGAATTCAGACTTCTTCAGAAGCTTGCAGACGATTACGAACTCCGCATACCTTCTTCACTTTCAGCACTTGAAGAAAAGGAAGTTCGCTTTGAAATGGTTTGTGACAAGCACCAGATGAAGGCAGTCATAAACGAATTTATGAAAAACTAAAAAAAGGCTGCTGCATTAACACATATACTAAAGATATGCTTGCTTGTTATAATGCAGCAGTCTTTTTGACAAGTGAAATAAAAAGCCCTCGCTTTTAAATTTCACGCTTTGAGAATGCTTTAGTTACAGCACTCTCTTTTTACGAAGGTTTCACAACCTGTTTCAGATACCCTTTTAGCGTCCTGACCAACAACCATAATGTGCTCGGCCATACATTCGTTGTTTGTGTTATGATGCACACAGTTTTCAACAACGCATCTTACTCCGCCCAAGGGTTTTTGTGAGTTTTGACAAGACATTGTTATCACTCCTCAAAAATTTGTAAGCCAAAGCTTACAGGAGTATTTTGCGTAATAAAATAACTTTTATTCGGAGAAAATTATGGCAATTTTTGCACTTAGTGATCTTCATTTGCCGCTGGGAATTGATAAGCCTATGGATGTTTTCGGCTACAGATGGGACAATTATGTTGAAAAAATTGAATATGCGTGGAAAAATCTTGTCGGCGAGGAAGATTATGTCATAATTAACGGCGATTTCAGTTGGGCGACATATCTTTCAGAGGCTCTTAATGATTTTAAATTTATCGAGGCACTCCCAGGTAAAAAGCTTCTCTCAAAAGGAAACCACGACTATTGGTGGGAAACTATTACGAAAATGAATGCTTTTCTTGAGGAGAACGACATCAAAAGCGTAACCTTTATGCAGAACAACGCCGTTCTTTGCGGCGATGTAGCCGTTTGCGGTGCAAAGGGATGGATTTCCCCAAACGACAACGCATTCAAAAAGGAAGACGAGAAAATTTACCGTCGTGAGCTTATCCGTCTTGAGGCGTCGATTAAAGAAGCGAAAAAACTCTCCGACACAGTAATAGCGGCGCTTCATTTTCCGCCTGATGGCAAGTATATGGAGGTCATAAATTCTTATGATGTCCATACCTGCGTTTTCGGGCATCTGCACGGAAAAAGGGCGGATGATTATATCGTTTCATCGCCAAAATGTCAGAAGTCGGAGGCCAAGCGGT
>JAZRFX010000313.1:0-3082 GCA_045643845.1 Clostridia bacterium
TTTTTTTCGGGTAATTTGATTTTATCCTGAAGAAGTTCGTCTGCAGTAACTCCAAAAATTTCACAAAGCAAAAGCACCTTGTCAATCTGAGGAAGCGCCTGATTCATTTCCCATTTTGATATGGATTGTCTTGACACTTTCACTCTTTCGGCAAGCTGTTCCTGTGATATTCCTGCCAAAGTACGAAGCTTTGCAATTTTATCTCCTATTTTCATTTTCTTCCCTGCCTTCAATCATATTATCACTATAATACCAAAATTTTCATATCTTTATCAAGCAACTTGACTTTGAACTTCGTGCAACCTCAGGTTGCAGTTTTGTTCTTTTTCATTTATTATATTCATTTTTCTTCATTTTCGCCACTTTTTTCGCCTGTTTTTCTTTACACAATCCCCCATTTTAATATATTCGGGAAAAGACTATATATTCTTGTTGACCTTTTTTTCTTTATAAGTTAAAATAAGAGAGATAAGGAGATTTTTTTATGGATATCCGTGAATTTAAAAATACATACAGCAAATACTCCCCTGCAGTTATCTGGGACTGGTGCGCAAAGCCTACTGCCGAGGAGATTGATTCCCAGCTTTATTCGTTTTCCGAGATGGGTATTTCAACTGTCTATATAAGGGTTTCAAAGGGGCTTGTTCTCCCCTATCTTTCCGCCGATTATTTTGAGCTTGTAAGAACTGCCGCAAGACGAGGCGGAAAGTACGGCATTGACCTTTTTATATGCGATGAAAACGCTCCTTCAAGCGGTAGCGGTGGCGGAGAAATTGTAAGCGTCGGCGACTGGCGTGTGTGCGATTTTGTAAAGGCTGAAAAAAGAGATATCGAAAAATTCGATGAAATTGTAGAAGATAAAGGCTCTTTTTCAAATGTTTTGCGTGATATGAGCAAGATGCGTGCCACTTCCCGAGCACCGCTTCCCGACATCACAAATCCGTTCGTAACGGAGTGTTTTTCGGATGCTGTCTACAATAAATATTTGCTCGAATGCAAGAGGTTTTCAGGTCACGAAATCAAGGGATTTTCTACAACTATTGACTTTCCTGAAAATGCTGCCTTGTACTTTCCTGAAGCCTTTTCCCGTACGGGAGAAAATATTTCTTCGGGTGCGGAAAAGCTTATTTCCAAAGACAGCGATTTTACTGAAAAATACTACAACTGTGTAAGTGATGCGCTGGGCGAAAACTTTACAGGTTTTCTTCGCAAAAAGTGTGAGGAAAACTCTCTTTCACTTTGTGTTAATGTGGCAGGCAAAAAAGAAATTTCAAGGCAAAAGCAATACTTGTATGCTGACACGATTTCCGTTCATATTGACACTCAAAACCCCGATTTTATCGAGCTTAAGCTCGCACAGTCGGTTTCGGAGCAATTCGGAAAAAAGCTTAATGTTCGCCTTTCTCTTCCGAAGCTTGCGCCGTCTTCAATGCGCTATAACGAAGGCGCTTTCATGGCATCCTTCGGTGCGGAAAATATCGTTTATGACAGCGTGGCGTTCTCTCTTTCAGACCGCCGAAAATATGAAGAAAATACAGTTTCACTTTCAAAATATACTGAAAAATCACTTTCCGACAGACTTTCAAGATTTTGTTTTACTGCATCGCAGACTAAAAGCGACGCGCATATTCTGGTAGTTTATGATACTGAAAATCATTCTGTTTTTGAAAGTGCTGTAAAGGAGCTCATCGAAAAGGGAATATCCTTCCATATTGTTGAAAAAAGCTTCTTTACAAGCTCGGCGCAAAACTGTGTTACAAGCATTAAAATCGGTTGTTTTGAATATGATACCTTAATTATTTCAGACAACAACATCCTCGGCGCATTCACAGGAAAAGCGCTCTCTGTTTTTGATGATATTGATTATGAATCCTTAAAAAGCAGTGATGATTACGCTATTTCCTGCGACAAGGCTTGTTATATACAAAGGCGCCGCGATAATGACGACGAGTATATTTTTATAACGGCAAAAGAGGACACATTCGTTTCGGCGCAAAAGTCGCAAAAGGCGCTTTTTGCAGCCGACTTTGCATCGGGAGAAATTTATAAAATCCCCGAAAAAGATGGCGTTCTCGGCTTTACTCTCAAGGCTGGAAAAACTGCGCTTATTATTGCGTCTACAAGCGCCGCTGCCGATATTGCGCCTCCCTACACCGACGACATTGAATTCGCTCCGTGCAAGTATGAGGGTGATGTTCTTTTCGCGCTTTCCGATGCGGAGGAGAATATACTTCCGCTTAAAAATGTAAATGCTTGTTTCGGCAAAAAATCATTCCGCGAAAGTAGTGTTGACAATCTTCATAAGGAGTTTTATTCGCTTCCCGACGGCGAAATTGTTAAAGCAAAATATCCCTTCTACGCCGACAAGAACGCTATCGGAGAGGTGCGCGCATATATTGAAAACGCGGACAATCTTGATTTTATCGAGCTTAATGGCAAGAAGCTTTCGGGCTTTACCCCGTCCGAAAAAGATCCGAGATTTTTCGGTCTTGATATAACAAATTACATTGCGGACGGCAAAAACACATTTGCTCTTGAATACAAAAAATCAAACAACTATACTCCCGATTACAACAGTCTTACTCCGTCGCATTTTTATTCATACAATGTGACTTCGTTTGAGCCAGTATATTTGTGTGGCGATTTTGACGAAAAGGATTCCGCGCTGACAAAACTCGACTCATACGAAAGCGATGTTACAAAATCGGGAATGGGCTACTACTATGGTGCTCTTTCCTATGCCGTGAAGCTTCCCGAATCGGACCTTGGAGGAAAAGTGATTTCCGTTTGCGGAGATTTTGATATTTGCCGCATCAGGATAGGAAAACGAACCTTCACATTCTTCAGCGAGGAGCCGATGATTGAGCTGTTCAACCTTGACTGCGGTATGGTTGCGGAGGTTACGATTTATAATACCCCCTTCAACCTTTTAAGAGGCGCAAGCGAATCCGCCAGACCTTTCGGTATAGAAAAAATAAAACTTTGCAGTTTTGATTATTAAAAAAGAAGCGTGCCGCTTCACCCATTCCGCACCCCCAACAGAGTGAACATGAGTACGCCGGTGTAGTTGCCCACTGCATAT
>JAZRFX010000314.1:0-3048 GCA_045643845.1 Clostridia bacterium
TTAATATGAATTCGTTTACAAGCTCTTTGTTTACAAGCCCGTCAATGAAAAAAAGCACAGCCTTGTGCTCCTTTTCGCTGATTGAAACTGTGAATTCGCGCATTTTGACATCTCCGCTTTTGCCAAACGAAAACTCATCGCACAAAGTAGCAAAATCCTTCTTGAAATTTCCGCAAAGAGAAGGACCGCCGTGATTTTTTTGCGCAGAAAAATCGGCAGGCAATGTGGCATCATCTATCGAAAAAGTATCCCTTGTGCTATGCCTATATAAAAAAAGGTCTTTAAATTTCACATATATCACCGTTTACTATTTTGCGCAAAAAAGGAAAATCTATGCAAACAAAAAAGGCATCCGTGCGGATGCCTTCTCATTAGTCCATTTCAGGACCGTAGTATGTAAATATTTTATTCTGCGGGGGAAGAGCTTCAACGCCTCTGAAGAATTCTTCTATTCGGAAAAGCTCGCTTTCCTTATTCTTCTTCACCCACAATTCGCGGTATTCCTTGAGCCAGTCTTCAGTATTTGTCCATCTTTCAGGCTCTGTACCTGTCATATGCTTGATGAAAAGCTCTGCTATTACGCCCGTTCCGTAGAGAGCACTTAAAAGCTCGATACGGTACTCATCGCGCTCCCATTTCTGAGCTGAAAGTTCATCATAAAGCTCTTTTGACTTTACGGCTGCCTCGCGTACATCATCAACAGAAGGGTACTGTGTCCATCTTATCTCTCTGTCGGGGAATATACAGTTTGAGTAATATCTTACAAGCTGCCAGTAATTAGCCTTTGCGTGAATTCTGTCAGTTTTGTAGACGTATTCAAAGCCCTGATCGTTATTGTAAAGGAGCTTATTTATTGCTTTCTTGAACTCATCGTCAAGCAAGTTTTCAAAATCCCAGGACATCTGCGCGCCTGCAAAGATACCAAACATTGAAAGCTCAAGCGAGCAGGGATTACCATAGTCACCCCAGTTGGTGTTAAGCATACCTATTGAATCATATTTTTTAGCGTATACTGATATGTTGCGGATGTTCTGCTCGGAAGCATAGGCGTTTTCAACAAGACGGTAGTAACTGGATGTTCCGGGGCATACTAAAGTTTTAAAATTCTGCCCCTCGTATTTCATAAATCTTGCCTCAGTAGGTTCAATCTGATAAGAGGCATTACATACGAGTACATCTTCGGGAATAAGACCTTGCAAATCAGGTCTGTCGCGCTTTACGACACCGCCCCATACCATGGGGATTTTGCCGAGAGATTTCACATAGTTTATAAGCTTTAACATATATTCGGTATAAAGCTTATGAACATCAATCCCTGCTGCCTCACGCCAACCGAAACGGATAAGGTCAAACGGCTCGTCGCCGCAGATATGTATATATTTCGAAGAGAAGTTTGAAGCATACTGATTTATAAGACTCTTTATAAACTCGAAGCTTTCGGGGTTTTCAATATCAATAGTGTGGTGGTCCTGTCTTTCAAACCAGAAATGATACTTGGGTTTATAATCCTTAAGCTCACGAAGATGAACATTCTGCGGAACATTGAGAAGGTCGTAAAGATGGCTCGCTGTCGCAATTGAAGGAACAAGGTCGATGAAGTTTTCCTTACAATATTCATCAAGCTCTTTGATATCTTCAGGTGTTATACAGCAGGAAATATCAAGCGTGCCGTAGTGCTCCTTAAATGGGAACGCATGCTCTACATAAAGATGAAGTGTGTTGAGTTTGGAATATGCCAGCTGGTCGATAAACCACTTCATAGTTTCAACTGTCGGAACTTTACCGCGTGTTACATCCTGATAAACTCCGCGAATGATATTATTGGGCTTATCTTCAATTTCAACGCAGAAGATTTCATCATTGTCGAAAATCTGACGAAGTGTCTGGATACCATAGAAAGCACCATTTACGCCGTCGCCTTCGATTTTGATTTCTTCGTTTGTAACGATAAGGCGATAGCCTTCCTCGTTAGTATCCTTATATGTGATATAAAGCGGAATTCCACCCTCGCCTGCGGGGAGCTTTGCTGCCGCTTTTTTGATTCTTTCATCAGTAATTTCGTTTGCAAGTGTAACTGTTCTTTTTGTAATTATTTCTTCCTTCTGGTTCACCTTTTGCGGCGTGGGAATTAAATACATAGATACCACTCCTTTACATAGCCTAATGGTAGCATATCGGGGATTTTATTGCAATAGATTTAAACAAAAAAAGACGAACAATTTAAAAATTGTTCGTCTTGTGATTACTTACAGTTTCTTTCAAAAGTATGATTTAAAAATTCCTTCTTTTCTTTTTCGTCAAGAGCTTCGTAGCTGTATTCAAGCGAGCGAAGCTGAATTTCTTTGGTGCTCTTTGCACCGAGGTTTCTTACATCGCCGAGCTTGCCTGAATTGAGAAGGTCAACAAGACTGCCAACATCCTTAATTCCATGCGCCATAAGTGCGTTGTAAGATCTTACCGATAGGTCAAGGTCCTTGATAGAAATCTTACAAGTCTGCAAAGAAAGGGGAATAGATACTTTAAGAGTAGAAAAAACCCCTGAAAGAACAGGCAAAAGACCATATTCTTCAACACATTTATAAGTAATATCCAAATCGTGAGCTTCCATTGTTATACCACCATTCAAATTTGTCTGTAAAATTTTGTCCTTAATTATAATAACATATGTCAATATAATACACAATTGGCATAATAACAAAGGTTTAGTGTATAAAACTGTAAAAAATATAAAAAATATACAAATTAGCGGGTTTTTGCAAGCTTGGAGAGAGCCTGCTCAAACTTTAATCCGTACCAGTATTTTTCTCTTTCATCGAGCGTATTTAAAATGCAATCATTCACAAAATCGGATGCTTCTTTTGTTGCATCGGAAAGTGATTTCCCCTTAAGATACATACCGATAAATGCACTTGCAAATAAATCACCCGAGCCGTAGAAAACCCCGTCATAGATAGGCTTTTCAGCCGAGAAAAGCGCGCTGTCACCTTTTTTATAGGCAACTGTTGAAATCGTCTTTTCTCCGTGGACGCCCGTTATAATAACATTTTC
>JAZRFX010000315.1:0-5416 GCA_045643845.1 Clostridia bacterium
AAGCTTTTTCAATAGGAAATGCTCTCAAAAATAACAATTAGATTACAAATTACCAGATGTTATTGTAATTGCAAAAGAAAAAAGGTATAGTATAAATAGGAAAGTTTCACTTTATGAAGAAAGGCTGAAAAAATATGAAAATACCTTGGGATAAAAAACATTTGAGTTGGGGAATAACGGCGTTTTTGACGATTTCCGCTTGCGTTTTGTTTTGTGTAACGCTTTTGAAGTGGGACAGCTTTGCTTTGATTTTAAAAGGGTTGGTAAAGAGCCTGGAGCCTATAACATACGGCTTGATTCTGGCATATCTTCTCAACCCGCTTGTGAATTTGATAGAAAATAATATGATTTTGCCCATATGCAAAAAAATATTCAAGAAAAAGCCCAAAGCGGCAAAGGGCGTTGCCCGCGGAATTTCAATAACATTGGCGTGGATAATAGCTGCACTTTTTGTTGTTACTCTTTTCGCACTCGTTTTACCCGAAATTTATAAATGCATAGAAGAGCTTATTAAAATTGTTCCCAAATTAGGTGTTGGAGTTCTCAGCAAGGCTTATAAATTCCTTGACCAGAACCCCGAGCTTATCGATTCCCTTGAAAACTTTATTTTGGGATTTAATACGGATTTTTCCGAAACAATGGTAAGACTTCAGGAAATGATTCCGAATGTAAAGCTGATAATATCGGGACTTACAGACAGTGTTTATGCTCTTATTACAGGAGCGCTCAATATGCTTATTGGTATAATCGTATCTGTCTATGTGCTCAAAGATAAAGAAAAGTTCGTAGCACAGTTCAAACGCCTTTTCTACAGCGTGCTTCCTAACGATAAAGCGAACAATACAATTGCATTCTTCAGACTTACTCACGATAAATTCGGTAACTTCATCGCGGGAAAAATACTTGATTCTCTTATAATCGGTGTTATTTGTTACATTTCGCTTGCGCTTCTTAATATGCCCTATGCGGCACTTGTCAGCGTAATTGTAGGCGTGACAAATGTTATCCCATTCTTCGGACCCTTTATCGGTGCTATTCCAAGTGCGCTTCTGATACTTGTAGTAAGCCCCGTGAAATGTCTTACATTTATAATCTTTGTAATTATTCTTCAGCAGTTTGACGGAAATATCCTCGGACCGAAGATTCTCGGAAGCACAACAGGACTTTCAAGCTTCTGGGTAATGTTTGCAATCCTCGTAGGCAGCGGAATGTTCGGCGTATGGGGAATGGTATGCTCGGTACCCGTCCTTGCCGTAATCTTCACACTGACAAGCGATGGCTGCCATAGTGCACTTCGGAAAAAAGGTATTGATTACAGCCCCGAAACATTTGAAAAAATCGACCACATTGACGAAAAAACCAATACGCCTGTATGGATAAATGAGAAATGATAAATTCCTTTTAGTTAAGGAGGCGGATGTATGCAGGATTTATTTTCCAAGCTTCTGACCTATGTCTTTGTTTTTATAATTTACCTGTTCATATATGTAATTATAAGAATGATATTTTCAGATATACAGATGATGTACAGAAAAAAGACGGGTGGGCTGGCTGAAGCATACCTCAAACTCATAAATCTCAGAAGGGATCTTGATTTCCCCGTGGATGAGAGCTATGAAGTTGAAGACAATGAAATAATCGGACGAGGAAAAAAATGCACTATAGTCATTCCCGATAGATTTCTTTCCTCTAAAAACACCAGGATTTTCAAAAATTCAGGCAAGTTCTATCTTGAAGATCTCGGAAGCACTAACGGAACTTATCTTAACGGAAAAGCACTCGGCGATTCAGCGGTGGAGCTTCTTGACGGCGATAAAATCCGTTTGGGGAGGGTTACATTCCTTTTCGTGCTTCCTTCTACTTCAAGTAAAAAATAAATGGGAGAAGTGTCGGTATGAAAACCTTTTTTCGAAATATTGGCCCGCTTCTGCTTTTGCTTCTGCTTAATCTGACGGGAATGCTACTGATGTACATAAGAGGCATAGATTCCCTGGAGGATATGGCGATTTTGTGTACAATAATGTGCGCGCTCAGCATCGTGATGTACGCAGTTATCAAAATATTTTCACTTGGTGACTCGTACCTTTTCATAATTATATCGATGCTGTCATCGGTTGGTATCATAATGCAGTCGCGAATCAATCAGGACAATGGAATAAGACAGATGAAGCTCTATCTTATCGGCGTTATATTTTATTTTATCGCACTTATCGTTTATAAATTCCTTCACAAGTTTTTAAATAGACTCACCCTTATATATTGGGGTGTTTCGATACTTTTATTTATAACCACACTTTTGATAGGAAAAGAAATAAACGGAGCGAAAAGCTGGATTATTTTAGCAGGAATATCAATACAGCCGAGTGAATTTATAAGGATTCTCTTCGTTCTTTCGCTGGCGGCAGTTTTTACAAAAAACCGTTCAAAAAAGAAAGAAGGGAAAATCACTCAGCTTGAGAGAAATAAAGCTAAAAACGCTCCTCTTTTGTTTGCGGCGGCAATTGCCTTTTCAAATGCAATGTGCCTTTTTTTGCAGAGAGAATGGGGCATAGCGCTTTTGTTCTTTGCAATTTACATTGCATTTCTTTACATATATGGCGAAAACAAGCTTTTCTTTGCCGCAAATATCCTTTTGGTAATTTTAGCGGCATTTGTCGGCGTAAAATATATGAGCCATATCCAGACACGCGTTTCGGCGTGGCTTGACCCCTTTGCCGATGTTGATAATAAAGGATACCAGATAGTGCGCTCGCTCTATGCAATAAGCGAGGGCGGCTTCGGTGGCAGCGGAATAGGTGCTGGAAGTCCCTATCTTATTCCCGTCGTTTCGAGCGACTTCATATTCTCCGCAATATGCGAGGAAATGGGAGTTTTAGGCGGCGTAGCAATACTTATGCTTTATTTCCTTTTGGTGTATCGAGGCTTCAAAATCTCACTCAGCAGTACCAATGAATTTAATAAGGCTGTTGCGATGGGGCTCAGCGTGATGCTCGGAATACAAACCTTTATCATCATAGGTGGCGTTACCAAACTTATACCGCTTACGGGTATAACTCTTCCTTTCATCAGCTTTGGAGGAAGCAGTATGATAACGACATTTATCGTTATGGGAATGCTTCAGGCAATCAGTTCCATAAAGGGGGAAGTAACCGATGAAATTGAATAAGCGCATTATAACAGTTATGGTAACGGTGCTTGCTCTCTTTTTAGTTCTTGTCGGATACCTTACCTATTTCACGATTTTTAAGGCGCCTGAACTGACCAAAACCCAACACTATCAGAAAGTGCGAGAAGTCGAGAAAAAAATCCTTCGTGGCGCAATCTATGACAGGAACGGCACAGCTCTTGCCATAAGCAGAAAAAACATTGAAGGAGTGCAGGAAAGAAATTACCCGTACGGCTCGCTCTACACACATACAATAGGCTACAGCAGCCGAAATTACGGAAAAACAAATATTGAACTTAATTTTAACGACTACCTGACAAAAACGCAGTCGGTAATCGATGTATTGAAAAACAGAGGCAATAACGATGACGCTCTTTCAAAAGGTGCTAATCTTACACTTACCCTGGATCATAGCCTGACGGAATATGCGGCGAAGCTTATGGGCGATGATTTCGGAAGCGTTGTTGCTATTAACCCCACTACGGGAGAGATTTACTGTCTTTACTCATCTCCCACATTTGACGCAAATGAAGAAAAGCTTACTGAAAATTGGAACGAGCTTCAGACAAGTGAGGATTCACCCTTCTTCGCGCGTGCAACGCAGGGACTTTACGCTCCTGGCTCAACCTTCAAGATAGTAACCGCGGCAGCGGGTATAGAAGAAGGTTTTGAGGATTTCACCTTCGACGACCAGGGTACAACAAAAATCGGCGGAAGGGAATTTAAAAACGCTTCAAAGAAGCCTTATGGGGAAATTGATATGGCTGACGCGATAAAAGTATCAAGCAATGTCTATTTTACCCAGCTTTCTCAGGAAATAGGAAAAGAAGCTCTTGAAAAAAAGGCCGATGCTTTTTGCCTTACAAAGAAAATTGATTTAGGCATTCCTACGAGTGCAAAAGAAAATGCGTTTGACGATATTGACAAGGTAGGACTTGCATCCTCGGCTATCGGGCAGGGGAATATAAGGGTAAGTCCGCTTAATATGGCGCTTGTTGCCTGCGCTATCGCAAATGACGGAGTAATAATGAAGCCTTATATTGTGGAAAAAGCTTTCCACGAAGACGGCGAAGCCATCTATGAAGCCGAAACCGAGGTTCTTTCCTATGCAACTGACAGCTATACTGCGGAAAAAATCAAGGAGTATATGGTCGGTTGTGTTAAAAACGGAACGGGAATAGCGGCAAGAGTTTCGGGAATAGAAGTCGCAGGAAAAACAGGTACCGCTGAAAACGAGCGCGAAGGAAAAACCCACGCGTGGTTCATCGGTTTTGCACCTGCAGACAACCCGCAGATAGCAATATGCGTTATGAAAGAATATTCAGGACGCGGCGGCGGCAGTGCGTGCGCGCCGATAGCATCAAAACTCATAGACAGTGCCTTAAAAAGTGGAATTATAACGGAATAAAAGAAAAGAGCGTTTGTCGATATTATATTGTGATTATCCACCTTGACATACGAGGCATAATAAGATATAATATATCGGTATGATTATAAGAAGGAGCGGTGCTTTGTGAATAAAGACGCTACGCTTGTTGTAATGGCAGCAGGTATGGGAAGCCGCTTTGGCGGACTTAAACAGCTTGAGCCTCTTGGACCTAATGGAGAGGTTATACTTGATTTTTCTGTGCACGATGCGATAAAGGCAGGCTTTAATAAAGTCGTTTTCATCATCCGCAGAGATATCGAAGAAGATTTTAAAGAAATCGTTGGAAAAAGAATAGAAAATAAAGTTGATACAGAATATGTTTTTCAGGATATGGACAAATTGCCTGAAGGATTCACAGTTCCTGACGGACGAACAAAACCCTGGGGAACAGGTCATGCAATATATTGCTGTAAGGATATCGTGAAAAGCCCCTTTGCAGTTATAAATGCAGATGATTATTATGGAGCTGACGCGTTCAAGAAAATTTACGGCGAACTTATGTCGTCCGATTTTCATTGTATGGTCGGATACAAACTTGGAAACACGCTCACTGAAAACGGAACTGTGGCACGCGGTATTTGTACTGTTGAAGATGGAATTCTTAAGAGTATTGTAGAACATACTGCTCTTGATAAAGACAGCGGATTCCCGCTTGACACAATCGTTTCAATGAATATGTGGGGATTGCATCCGAAAATATTTTCGCGTGTAGAGTCTGACTTCGTAAAATTCCTTCAGAATCTTTCAGATCCTATGAAGGGGGAATATTATATTCCTTCCGTAGTAGATCGCGCAATCAAAGAGGACGGAGAAAATGTGAG